>NZ_JBFTSG010000037.1:0-135942 GCF_056399885.1 Cupriavidus sp. 01L45
CGAGGGGTTGAATTCCAAGATCGCCACTGTCGAGGGGTTGAATTCCAAGATCGCCACTGTGCAGAAGCGAGCCTGCGGCTATCGCAATCCGGACCACTTTAAGATCGCCGTCTACTTCCACTGCGGTGGTCTCAACCTACATCCAGCTGCGCTGACCCACACGAAAGTCGGATGAACCTCAAATAAAAAAACCGGCCAAGAAGCGTTGCGCTCCATGGAGCGACGCGTTGGCCGGTCTTGCCGCGTGGAAACATCCACGCCGGTTTCACGTAGTGCCTGCCCTCGCTTTTCAACGCGCGCCGGGGCGCGGCGCGAGCGGCAGTGATACAGCCGTCAAACCAAGACTACACACATCAACAACAAACAATAGCTAACTACAGTGCACTACAGCAGCAATTACTCTTGATTCGCGCTTCTTGATGTCGGTGCTCTGGCAATTCGGCAATCAGCCGTTCGCGAAAACGATCTTTGCCTTGCGAGCCTGGCTTTGCAGGCGGCCAAACACGTCTTGCACGGCGGCGATGGCGCTCTTCACGTCATCGATAAAGGCCGGGCTGCGGGGACCGAGTTCGCGTTCAATCAGTTCGCGTTCGAGTTGGTCGGTCATCTTGATATCGGATTGCGAGTTCATGGCTTTCTTCCTTTCAGGGATAACCCTCATCGGGTTTTCCCTAGTATAGCAAAAGGAATGACGCATCGCAGCATTAGGTGATAGTACGTATGCAAGATGCCAACAGAGGCGCTGCTTCACCAGCATCACTCGAAAATGATACTCAAAAAGCACAAAACGACATTGCCACCCGTATTTTGTAACGGATGAAGGAAATGAGCCCGGGCTGGGCAACTTCGGCGAACCGCAGGCCAACCTGCTGGGCCCTGCCCGCTGACAAGCCAGACTGGCCCGCTCTTGGGGTCGTTCCGCTTGGCGGCCGGATAGACAAGGCAACAGGCGCCGGCAGTGGAGAATGGCGCAGAAGGGAATTAGCAGCCGCCCAGGCAATAGATCATCGTAGCCAAGCGTCACCGTGGTGGTGACAGGCAGGCCTGCGTCAGGCGCGCGCCGCCAATTGCTCCAGCACGGACGCCAGGCGGTGCTCGATCATGCCGGCACTAGCGTACCCGGTCGTGATGCCGTGGAGTTCGCTACCAACGCGCAACAGCAGCGTGGGGAAACTGGTGACGCCCCACGAACGTGCCAGGGCAAAGTCCGCGTGCGTCTCGGTGATGGTCGCAGGTGCGCGCCACGCCGCCTCGAACGTAGCGGCATCGATGCCGTACCCGAGCCGTGTCAGCGCTTGCGATGCTATGCCGGCCAGCACGCCGGCATCGGTCGTATTCAGGGCATCCATGTAGAACGCATGCTGCAGCGCATCGAATACGGMGAGCAGGTTGCCCTGCCCGGCGAGGATGCGCGCGGTGACGACCGCCCGGCACACCGGCTCCGTGTCGTAGACGAAATCTTCGCGCGCCAGCAGGCCTTCGCGGTTGAATGGCATGCCGCTGGCTTGCTCGACCCGAGCCCAGTGTTGCAGGCGCACATTCCTTGCCGCGTCGTCCATGATGTCCGTGGCCCCCGCGCGCAGGCCCCCGACCACCACGCCCAGCGGCAGATCCGGGAAACGCGCCACCAGCGCGGACAATTCCTTGCCGAAGCCGTAACACCACGAGCACATCGGGTCCGCAACGTAGATCAGTTCCATTTGGATTCCAGGATTTGACTTTCCAGGTAGCGAATCGCGTGAAGCGGACAATGCGCGCTGCAGCGTTGCCATGCAGGGCTCCATCATGCATGTGAGCGCGCTTGGCCGCAATCCACTTCCGCTGCACGGGAAGAGAACATGGAACAAATCTTGCGTATGCGCTTTTGCCATTCCCGCCGGCGACTGGAAGAAATGTGCGGTGTTTCGCCCACAGTTCCACTCCTCAATCGCCGCGCGGCGCGGTAATATCTATCCAACAGGCCATCGGCGCGCGATGGCCCATTCCAAAGAAGGATTCAAGCGCATCATGGAAGAAGGCTCGGCTGCTCCACTAGAGATCGCCCCTTCCCTCCCTCTCGCACCAAGTGATGTTCGCGGCGTTCCGTCGGACTTCCTTGCCAGCGCGAGCGCCAACATCGGCGCCAACGCGCTGCAGCTCTTCCTGAATCGAGAAGCGAGCCAGCTGGAGTTCAACCGGCGCGTGCTCGCCCAGGCGGAGAATTGCGACATCCCGTTGCTGGAGCGCTTGCGCTTCCTATGCATCTTCAGCAGCAACCTCGACGAGTTCTTCGAGATCCGCGTTGCCGGCCTCAAGGAACAGATCAAGCTGCAGGCGATCGCCAGCGGGCCGGACGGGCTGGACACGCGGCAGGTCTATGCGCTGGTCAGCGCACGCACGCATAAGCTGGTCGCGGAGCAATACCACCTGTTCAATGATGTGCTGATTCCCGAGCTGGACCGGCAGGAAATCCGCTTCCTGCGCCGGCCGCACTGGACGCCGGAACAGGCCGAATGGATTCGCGCCTTTTTCTTCCGCGAGTTGATGCCCGTGCTGACCCCCATCGGCCTCGATCCCGCGCATCCCTTCCCGCGAGTGCTCAACAAGAGCCTGAACTTCGCGGTGGAACTCGAAGGCAAGGACGCCTTCGGCCGGGAGGCTGGCGCGGCCATCGTACAAGCGCCCCGCTCCCTGCCCCGCGTGATCCTCCTGCCGGAAGAGATCTCCGGCTGCAAACACGGCTTTGTGTTCCTGTCTTCCATCCTGCATGCCCACGTCTGCGAACTGTTTCCCGGCATGCATGTGCGCGGCTGCTACCAGTTCCGGGTCACCCGCAACAGCGAACTGTTCGTCGACGAGGAAGAAATCAAGAACCTGCGCGATGCGCTGCAGGGCGAACTGCCACAGCGGCATTTCGGCGATGCGGTACGGCTTGAGGTCGCGGACAACTGCTCCGACGAGATGACCAGGTTCCTGCAGAACCAGTTCGGGCTGGAGGACACCGAGGTGTTTTCCGTGAATGGCCCGGTCAACCTCGTGCGGCTGCTGCCGGTGCCCGACAGCGTGGACCGCGAGGACCTGAAATATCCGCCATGCCGGCCAGGCTTGCCGAAGGCGCTGCAGGGCCAGCCGGACATGTTCCGCGCCATCCGCGACGGCGATATCCTGCTGCACCATCCGTACCAGTCGTTTGCCCCGGTGGTGGATTTCATCCGCCAGGCCGCTGAAGACCCCGATGTGATGGCCATCAAGCAGACTGTGTACCGCGCCGGCAACGACTCGGCGCTGCTGCAGGCACTGATCGGCGCCGCGCGCAGGGGCAAGGAAGTCAGCGTGGTGGTGGAACTGCTGGCCCGCTTCGACGAGGAGGCCAACATCAACTGGGCGGCGCAACTGGAAGAAGCCGGTGCCCATGTGGTGTACGGCGTGGTCGGCTACAAGTCGCATGCCAAGATGGCCATGGTGGTGCGGCGCGAAGGAAAAAAACTCAGGCGTTACGCGCATCTCTCCACAGGCAACTACCACTCGCAGACCGCCAGGAATTTCACGGACTTCGGCTTGTTCACGTGCAAGGAAGCCATGGTCGAGGATGTGGCGAACGTGTTCTCCCAGCTGACCGGCCTGGGCCATCCCGGCACGCTTACCCACTTCTGGCAGGCGCCGTTCACCCTGCATTCGGCATTGCTCGACGCCATCCGCCGTGAGGGCAAGCACGCCAAGGCTGGCCGCAAGGGACTGATCATTGCCAAGATGAACGCCCTGATGGACCCGACTATCATCCAGGCGCTCTACCAGGCATCCTGCGACGGCGTGCGGATCGAACTCATCGTGCGCGGCGGCTGCGCCTTGCGGCCCGGCATACCCGGCCTGTCGGAGAATATCCGGGTGCGTTCGGTACTTGGCCAGTTCCTCGAACATGCGCGGATTTTCTACTTCTATAACGACAAGGCCGAGGACGTGCGGTTGTCCAGCGCCGACTGGATGGAACGGGACTTCTTCCGGCGCATCGAAGTGTGCTTCCCCGTGCTGGACAAATCGCTCAAGAAGCGCGTGATCGAGGAAGGCCTGAAGATCTACCTGAAGGACAACCGCGACACCTGGGAGATGGACTCGGATGGCAACTACCGCCGCCGCCGTGGCCGCCACCTGGTCTCTGCCCAGAGCGCACTGAGCGTCGCACTGGCGTGATGCCGCTGCCGGTCCGGCCGGCGCGCTGCGTCACATCCGCCGCCCGGCTCGTTGTGGGAGATCCTGACCACCGTTGCGTCCGGGCTGGCAAGCTGCGTCGGCGCACAGCCGGCAAGCAGAATGCCCGCCGCAATCCATGCGACGACTGTGGTGGCTGCGGTGTTGTTGGTGGCGGTAGTGGTGGCAGTGTTCATGAAATCGCGCGAGCTCGCCCAGTACATCGGCATCACCGATGCCCAATCTCTCCCTGCTGAAATCCGGCAAGGTCAAAGGTATCCGTTTCGATACGCTGGAGAAAATCTGCGAGGCGCTGCAGTGCCAGCCGGGGGACCTGCTGGAGTACCGCGCCGATCCGCCGGAGGAGGACCAGGCATGGAAAACCCGCCAGCCGCGCCGGGCTAACTGCAAACAATTGTCGCGCCTGGCATCCGCATTTGCGCTGGTACGGCCAGCAGGCTGGCTTTGCGGCAAGTGCTGCGTCCAGCTCCCCCCAATCGAGTGATATCCCTGCGATAGTGATCTTGCGCATACTCGCACCTTCCCAAACCACTCGCCCCTAGACGGGCGCGGAGCGAGGTGCCTGTGCTCACCTTCATTTACTGCAGCTACGCGATTGCCTGCATCTTCGCGCTATGGCGGGCGGCCCGCTGGGTGGACAAACACCATCCGGCGCTGCGAGACACCCATGTGCCCAAACCGGGTGCGGACGCACCTCGCGAGGCCCCGGAAAGGAACCAGCAAGCTAGCCAGCGCCGCCGTCACGAGAAGCGGCCCGCCGGGCAGGCACGGGTGCCCCAACGTCCTGGCGCAAGCGCGGCTGCCTGCATGGTGCTGTAGCGCGCCCCGCGCTCTGCCAGGCGAATCTGCTCCGCCCGAAGCGGGCTGCCCATATCTCATCCTTGAAAAACGCAGATTACTGTATATATTTACAGTAACTGTATGGATGAACAGTATTCACGGGAGCCCATCATGGAACACCTTGTCCGGGTACAGAACGAATACGACAGGCAGGTCCTGGCGTGGCTGCGCGCCCGCGTCGGCGATGCGGTGGTGCAAGCGGCCGCGCAGCGGCTGGCGGGAGAACGCAAGCCGTATCTCTCCACGATCTGCCGCAGCCTGAATATCGCGCCGCCGTCCCGGCGCACGCTGCGCGCCCAGTCCAGCCGCGCCAGCCGGGAGGTCGGGGACCGCTACCTTGCCTCGATCCGGCAACTGCTGGCGCGGCCGGCACCGGCGCGGTCCCCGCAGCCGCAGTCCGTCCGAGCTTGTTGAAGCCGTTCAAGCAGGCCGTGCCGAGGCCCGCACGGCGTTAGCGCGGCTCACCCGTCAATGCCGCTCCGGCGGGCGCTCCGCCAGCACCGCCCTGGCCGCCAGCGCGGCATTGATCGCGCGTGGAAAACCCGCATATGCCGCGAGATGAATGATGGCCTCCACCATTTGCTCACGCGAGCCACCCACGTTCAGCAAGCCGTGCATATGCACCTTGAGCTGTGGCGTGGCCGAGCCAATGGCTGCCAGCGCGGCCACGGTCACCAGTTCCCGCGAGACCAGGTCGAGGCCGGGCCGGGTATAGATATCGCCGAAGGCAAACTCGATGATGAAACGACCGAGGTCGGGCGCAATGTCCTCGAGCGAGGCAAGCACGCGCTCCCCCACTTCGCCGTCGATCTCGCGCAAGCGGGCAAGCCCCGCCTCGAAGCGCGATCCGCCCTGGTCCGGCGCGGGAGTGCCGGTATTCACGGCAACGCCCTGCTTCGCGAAGACTTCCCTTGCGGCGGCGATGCCGTTGAGCGCCGCGGGAAACCCGGCATACACCACGAGATGATTCATCAGTTCGACCAGTTCGACCGGCGTGCAACCGGCATGCAGCGCCCCGGCCAGATGGAACCTGAGCTGTGGCTCAAGCCCGCCCATGGCCGCAAGCGCCGCGACGGTGACGAGTTGCCGGTGCCTCCGGTCGAGTCCTGGGCGCGGGTAGATCTCGCCGTAGACGAAACCGATCGCCAGGCTGGCCAGGTCAGGGGCGATGTCACGCAAGGCTTCGACCAGGGACGGCTCGTCCGTCTGTTCGATGGCGGAAAGTTGGGCGCGGCCAAGTGTCATGGTCTGCGTATTCATGCGGTTTCCTT
Source organism: Cupriavidus sp. 01L45 (assembly GCF_056399885.1). NCBI lineage: Bacteria > Pseudomonadati > Pseudomonadota > Betaproteobacteria > Burkholderiales > Burkholderiaceae > Cupriavidus > Cupriavidus sp. 01L45. The sequence goes on from NZ_JBFTSG010000037.1 coordinate 6,297, forward strand.
TTTTTGATTCGCATCGGGAGGTCCTGGCGGCGCGGTGCCGTCGGCAGGACAGTGAGGCAAGCTTAGCGAGCGCGTTCGCGCGCCGCCAATGCCTTCGGCGTGATACCTTTGGCGTATCACAAGGACATCCGATGCAAAGCCGCCTGGAACTCTGGCAGTTGAACTATTTCGTGGCCGTCGCGGACGAACTGAGCTTTCGCCGCGCGGCGGAACGGCTGTCGATCACGCAGCCTCCGCTGACGCGGCAGATCCAGGCGCTGGAGGAAACCATCGGTGCGCGCCTGTTCGAGCGGGATCGCAATGGCGTAGCACTGACGCCCGCGGGCAGCCGCCTGCTGCCCGAGGCGCGCGAGCTGCTCGCCAGCGCCGATGCCCTGCTCGCCCGAGCCCGGCAGCGCGCCACGCGCAACCACGGCCTGCGGCTGGGCATCACCACCGTGTTCGATGCCGCCCTGTTCACCTGGCTCGCGCCGGCATTGCAGGCACAGGCGCCGGAGATCAGGCTGCTGCAGAAACGCCAGATATCGCAGCAATCGATTGCCGACCTGCGCCGTGGCGCGCTCGACGCGGCGCTGATCGGCCTGCCGTCCGCCACCGGCGAACTGGCGGTGGAACACTTGTTCGACGACCCGCTGGTGGTGGCGTTGCCGGCCGCGCACCGGCTCGCCAGGCGCAAGCGCATCTCACTGCCGGAACTGCAAGCCGATCCGTTGTTCTGGGGCCAGCGGCGGCTGAATCCCGCCTACTTCGACCACTACGAGGCCGTCTTCCGCGCGCTGGACTATGCACCGCAGCGAGTGCAGGAACCGGCGGACCACCATGTGCTGCTGGGCCTGATCGCCGATGGGCAGGGCGTGGCGCTGGTGCCTTCCTCGCTGCAGGCGATGGCGCGCGCCGGTGTGGTCTACAAGGAACTCAAGGAGCAGGCAGACCTGCGGATCGGCGTGGCCGTGGTCTATGCCGCCAGCAATCCGGCCCCCGCGCTGCCGCTGCTCCTGGAAACCCTGCGCGCCCGCTACCGTCCTGCGCCGGCTGCCTCCCCAGGCCGCAAGCGCCCGGCCACGCGCCGCTGAGCGCCAAGGCTGGCCGCCAGCCCTCGGGACCTTCCCGACGCGTCCACCCTGCCAGCATCATGGATTTCTTGACTTATTCATCCCCATCAATGATAGTTATCCTGAATACATTCTCTTTTTGAGAACAAACTTAGTGAAAGGATTGCCGTGGATCTGGCCGAACTTGAGATCTTCCGGGCCGTTGCGCTGGAGGAAAGCGTGACCCGGGCCGCCAAGGCCCTGGACCGCGTGCAATCGAACGTGACCACCCGCGTCAAGCAGCTTGAGGAGGAACTGGGCGTCGCCTTGTTCCTGCGCGACAGCAAGCGCATGACGCTGACGCCCGAGGGCCAGCGTTTCCTGGGCTATACCGAGCGGCTGCTGGCGCTCGCCGAGGAAGCCCGGCAATCGATGCGCGGCGATGTGCCCTCCGGCACGCTGCGCGTGGGCTCCATGGAAAGCTCGGCCGCCAGCCGCCTGCCCCGGCCACTGGCGCGCTACCACGGCAAGTGGCCGGATGTGCGAATCGAGATCCAGACCGGCACCACGCAGGCCCTGGTCGATTCCCTGCTGGCGCATCGCATCGATTGCGCCTTGGTGGCCCATCCGTCGGAAGGCGCGCCGGATGCACTCGACATGGACGTACTCGGCCCCGGCCTGGAAGGCACCTTCCTGTTTTCCGAAGAACTCCTGCTGGTGCTGCCGCCCAGCCATCCGCCGGTGCGCACGCCACAAGACATCACCCTGCGCAGCCTGGCCACGTTCGCGCGTGGCTGCACCTATCGCATGTGCGCCGAAGCCTGGCTTGCCAGCGGCAAAGGCCCGCAGCTGGCGCTGAATGTGCTGGAACTGGCTTCGTACCACGCCATCCTTGCCTGCGTGACGGCGGGATCGGCAGTGGCCATCCTGCCAAGATCGCTGCTGGCGCTCCACCCCGGCGCGGCGAACCTGCAGACCGTGCCGGTACGTACGGCGCACACCTTCCTGGTGCGCCGTACGGGCTTCATGACCTCGGCTTACGCGGCCTTCTTGCAGGAGTTGCAGCATGGCTAGGATCCAGCCGGTCCCCGCGAGCGGGGACGCCGCCCTGCGCCAGAGGATGGCGCCGTGGATGCCATCGCTTGCCGCCGCGCTGGTGCTTGCGGTCGGCATGGGCTTCGGGCGTTTCGCCTTCACCGGCATGTATCCGCTGATGGTGCGCGACGGCTTGCTGAGCGTCAGCGCCGGCTCGCTGGCGGCATCCGCGAACTATGCGGGCTACCTGGCCGGCGCCCTTGCCGTCACCCGCATGCCGGAACGCGCGGCACCGCAACTCTGCCGCATCGCCCTGCTCGGTACGGCCGTATGCCTGCTGGTGCTGGCACTGCCCGCCGCGCCGTGGTTCTTTATCGCGGTGCGCTTCCTGGCCGGCGTTCTCAGCGCGATCGCACTGATCAGCGCCTCCGTCTGGCTGTTCCATGTGGTCGGCCATCCGCATGGCGCACCGCTGTTGTTCTCGGGCGTCGGCGCCGGCATCCTGCTCTCCGCCGAACTGATCGCCGCCGGCAACCTCGCCGGCTGGCATAGCCCGTTGCTGTGGATTGCGATTGGCGGCGGTGCCGCCGTACTGGCCTTGCTGGCCTGGCCACAGCTTGGCAGCCACCGCCCGGCGGTGCCCGATGCCGCCGGGGCCGGCGCTGCCCTGGCCCATGCCAACGGCCCCGGGCCATGGCCGCTCGTCGTCAGCTACGGTCTCGCGGGATTCGGCTATATCGTCACCGCCACCTACCTGCCGCTGTTCGTGCGCGATGCGCTCGGTCACATCGACCCGATCCATATCTGGGCCGCCTTCGGCCTTGGCGCGGCACCTTCCTGTTTTCTCTGGCATGCGCTGCACGGCCGCCTTGGCACGCGGCGCGCGCTCGCGCTCAACCTGCTGGTGCAGGCAGCGGGCGTGATCCTGCCCGCGCTCAGCCATTCGCCGGTGGCCTACCTGGCCAGCGCCCTGCTGGTGGGCGGCACCTTCGTGGGCACGGTGACCATCGCCATGCCGGCGGCAAAACGCGTGGCCCATCGCGTGAAGTTCAACCTGCTGGCCATCATGACCGCTGCCTATGGCGTGGGCCAGATCGCCGGCCCGCTGGTGTCCGATGCGCTGATGGCGCACAGCCATAGCTTCAGCGGCCCCCTTGCCGCTGCCGCGGTCGCATTGCTGGCCTCGACCGCCGCGTGCTTTCTCTGAAGGCCATGCCATTGCATACCCGCTCCGCTGGCTACCTCCACGCGTAGCCTGAGCGCACACCGCACAGATCCAACCTCTCTAGAAGGAGCCTGCAAATGAACACCCCCACCCAAGCCACGCAGCCACGCACGCTGCTAGCCCGGCTCGGCATCGCTACCCCCATCATCCAGGCACCGATGGCCGGCGTTGGCACGCCGGCGCTGGCCGCGGCGGTATCGAATGCCGGTGGCCTCGGCTCGCTTGGCGTCGGCGCCACGGATGCCGACGGCGCCCGCAAGGCCATCCGCGAGACCCGCGCACTGACGGACAAGCCGTTCAACGTCAACCTGTTCTGCCACGCTCCCGCCGTCGCCAATCCTGCACGCGAAGCGCAATGGCTGGCCTACCTGGCGCCGAGCTTCGCCGAGTTCGGCGCCACGCCGCCGGCATCGCTGCGCGAGATCTACAAGAGCTTTGTTGCCGACGACGCCATGTACGCGATGCTGCTGGAGGAGCGGCCGGCGGTGGTGAGTTTCCATTTCGGCTTGCCGGCTCAGGCCTGGATCGACGCACTGCATGAGGCCGGCATCTTCCTGATGGCCACGGCCACCCATCTCGCCGAAGCGCGGCAGATCGCCGATGCGCGCATCGACGCTATCGTGGCGCAGGGCGTGGAAGCTGGCGGCCACCGTGGCACGTTCAAGACCGAGGGGCATGACGAAGGGCTTGGCACCATGGCCCTGGTGCGCCTTCTGGTCCGCAACACTGCCCTGCCGGTGGTCGCCGCCGGCGGCATCATGGACGGCGCCGGCATTGCCGCCGCGCTGGCTCTGGGTGCGCAGGCAGCGCAACTGGGCACGGCATTCGTCGTCGCCCCGGAAACCGCGGCCGACGCGCCTTACCGGGCCGCGCTGCTGGCAAGCGAGCCGTCCCCCACGACGCTGACCCGCTCCATCTCCGGCCGCCGAGCGCGCGGCTTCGTGAACCGCCTCACCAAACTGGGCGAGGCGCCGGACTGCCCGCCGATTCCCGATTACCCCATCACCTACGATGCCGGCAAGGCGCTGCACGCGGCTGCCAAGGCATGCGGCAATGCCGAGTTTGCGGCGCAATGGGCCGGCCAGGCCGCGCAACTGTCGCGCGCCTTGCCGGCAACCGAACTGATGGCGGTACTGCGCGCGGAACTGGCGGAGGCCATTGGAGGGCTGAGCCGGATGGCGTCCGGCGGCGACTGAACGGGAGGAACGCTGAGGGCGGGCGTCTTGCTGCTAACATGGCGCATCGGCATCGTGCCGGCCCGCGGCGCAGCTCCCATCCCTTCCCGACAAGACAGACGCATGGACGCATTCACATCGACACTGGCCATTGGCGGCGCACTGGCGCTTGGCGCTGTCAGCCCCGGCCCGAGCTTCGTCATGGTGGCCCGTGCCGCCATTGCCCGTTCGCGCGCGGATGCGCTCCACATGGCGCTTGGCATGGGGCTGGGCGGCGTGGTGTTTGCCGCGGCCGCGCTGCTCGGGCTCAAGCTCCTGCTGGCGGCGGTGCCGTGGCTCTACATGGCGATGAAGGTGGGCGGCGGCCTTTATCTTGTCTACCTGGGCGCGCGCATCTGGCGCGGCGCCAGCGAGCCCCTTGCGATGGCTGCCGGTTCGCAGGCCGCCAACGGCGCACAAGCGCCGGGACGCGGCCGCGCCCTGCTGAGCGGATTCGCCACGCAACTGAGCAACCCCAAGACGGCAGTCGTCTACGCCAGCGTCTTTGCCGCGTTGCTGCCGGCCGAGGTGCCGGCGTCCCTGCTGCTCGCGCTGCCGGTGATGGTCTTTGCGATCGAGGCCGGCTGGTACGCCATCGTGGCGGTGGCGTTGTCGTCGGCGGCGCCGCGCGCCTTCTACCTGCGCTTCAAGCTCTGGCTCGACCGCGCCGCCGGCGGCGTGATGGCGCTGCTCGGCATCCGGCTGATCACCTCGCTGCGGCAATAGTCCGGTCGTCAACTGGCCGGCGCTGGCTTTCAGTGCACTTGCTGGAGGCGGCGCAGCAGGCGGCGCCCGGCATCGACGACACCAGGATCGGCCGTCATCTGGTAGCGCACGATCATGCCCTCCACGCAAAGCATCGCCTCTTCGGTAATCGCTTCGGGCTCCGGCAGGCCGAGCCGCCTGACCAGCATGCCGATAAACGCGGCGAGCGCCGCCTTGTGCGCCACCGATTGCTCGATCTGCGTGCCCTCGCCTGAGGCCCCCGCTTCGGCCACCGCATTGATAAAGGCGCAGCCGCGAAATTCTCCGTCGGTGAACCAGTCGGCCAGCGCATCGGCAATGACTTCCAGCCCCGGCGTGGCGGCGAAGCGCGCTTCCACGTCCTGCTCGAACCATGCCATCCAGCTGTCGTGGCGACGATCCAGGAAGGCGGAGATCAGTTCGTTTTTCGAGGCGAAATGCCGGTATAGCGACATCTTGGCCACGCCGGATTCTGCAATGATCTTGTCGATGCCGGTGGCGCGCAGGCCATCCTGGTAGAACAGGCGGGCCGCGGTATCCAGGATGCGCTCGCGGGCGGAAGGCGTGGCCATGGCTGAAAGTTTCCTTGGATGTGCAAAGTTGGGCGGATTATCCCTGATCAAGCTTCGGCCTGTCGCGTACGGCAAGCGCCGCCGCGGCAGGCCGTGCGCCTTACAAGCCGAGATCGCTCAGGCTCGGGTGATCGTCGGGGCGCCGGCCCAGGGGCCAGAAGAACTTGCGGTCGGCCTCCTTGATCGGCGCGTCGTTGATGCAGGCAAAACGCCGCTGCATCAGGCCGGCCTCGTTGAACTCCCAGTTCTCGTTGCCATAGGAGCGATACCAGTTGCCGGAATCATCGTGCCATTCGTAGGCAAAGCGCACTGCGATGCGGTTGCCGTCGAAGGCCCACAACTCCTTGATCAGGCGATAGTCCAGCTCCTTCTGCCATTTGCGCGTGAGCATGGCGACGATGGCCTCCCGGCCGTTGACGAACTCGGCACGGTTGCGCCAGGCGCTGTCGACGGTATAGGCGAGCGCCACGCGCTCGGGGTCGCGGCTGTTCCAGCCGTCTTCGGCGCCGCGCACTTTCTGGATGGCGGTTTCACGGGTGAACGGGGGCAAGGGGGGACGGACTTCGGGGTTGGACGACATCGGTTGCTCCTGGCTGTGAAAGAACCCGGCTGCCGGAATGGCAGCGACGGATTTTAGGAATCGGAAAGCGGGTCCGCAGCACATCCTTCACGGCCCGGCGGGTTCGCGCGACCCATCGGGAACGGATAGAATGATACAGACCTGTCTACATTATTTGTGTAGACAGGTCTGTCTGTCAAGGTGGATTTCACAGGCGTAAAAAAGCCGGCGATCAGCCGGCAGGGACCTCGGGCGGCAGCGCCTTCAGCGCTCAGCGCGGGCGCCGCATGTGGAACAGTGCCTCGGGCCCGATCTCGAAGTAATCGGCGGGGCCGCCACCGCGCAGGATCGGCCGGGCAGCGGCGGTGTCATAAATGCCGTCCTTCAGCAGTGCCTTGTCGACATGCACGCCCACCACCTCGCCCAGCACCAGCCAGGTCGGCACCTTCTCGCCGTTGACGCCTTCGAGCTGGATCAGTTGCGTGAGCCTGCATTCGAACGAGACCGGGCTTTCCGCCACGCGCGGCACGGCAATCGCGCGCGATGCCACGGGCGTGAGGCCGGACAGCACGAACTCGTCGACCTCCGGCGGCACGGCGGCGCAACTCGCGTTCATTGCCTCCGCCAGCGGCCGCGTGGCGAGGTTCCAGCAAAACTCGCCGGTCTGCTCGATATTGCGCACGCTGTCCTTGTAGCCAATGCTGGAAAAACCCACGATGGGCGGCGTGTAGTTGAAGGCGTTGAAAAAGCTATAGGGCGCCAGGTTGACAATGCCATCGGCACCGCGCGAGGAGATCCAGCCGATCGGTCGCGGCCCGACGATGGCATTGAAGGGATCGTGCGGCAGGCCATGCCCGTTGGCAGGCTCGTAGAAATAGGTATCGGCGGACACGAGGCGGGAGACTCAGGGAAACAGCGTTGAAAAACGGAGGCAGCGGCGCAGCCTCCTTCATCCAGGGGTTATCGGGCACCCGTGGGCGCCGGACAAGCTGACTGCGATGCTACCAGTTGCCGTGCACGCGCGTTCGGCGCGGCGCGATTGCCTCAGCGCCCTCCCGCGCCGGCGGCTGGCTCGTCATAAGCGTCCTGCGCCAGCAGCACCAGATCGGCGACGGCCTTGCCGCCCGCCGAAAGATGCGCGCGCATCGCGTCAGCCGCCGCGTCCGCGTCGCCCGCCAGCACCGCCGCCACGATCACGCCATGCTCCTGGAAGGAACTCGGCACGCGAGCGGGGTTGATGAGTCCGCGATGGCGCCAGTAGATCGCCAGCCGCCGCCGCAGCATGCGAATCTGCTCTGCGAGGTACGGGTTGGCTGTTGCCTGATAGAGCACATCGTGGAAATCGCGGTTGGCATCCACATAGCCCGGCGTATCGGCCGCCTCCACGAAGGCCCGGCAATGCTCGAACGCCGACGACAGCGCCGCCCTGCCCGCCTCGGTGATGCGCTGCGTTGCCAGCCGCGCCGCCACGCCCTCCATCTCGGCCAGCGTCTCGAACATCGCCACCAGTTCAGCCACGGTCGGCTTGTGCACGAAGATCCCCGCGCGCGGCACGATCGTCACCAGGCCTTGCGCCGCAAGCATCAGCAATGCCTCCCGCACCGGCGTACGCGAACTGTCGAATTGCTCGGCCAGCGCGCGCTCGTCCAGTTGCGATCCGGGCTTCAGTTTGCCGGCGTGAATTTCTTCCTCAATGGCCTCCCGGATCCGATCCTGGAGCGATTGCACGGGTAAACCTCGATTTGAAGGCTCTTTGGGCATATCTAAAATTATCTTCAATATATCTAAACATCAATCTCATATGCAAAAACACGGCGAACCCCGCCTCAGCATCGATGGAAGCGTTGCAACCATCACCTTCGAGCGTCCCGAAGTAGCGAACCGGCTAAGCCCGCGTGATTTGCAGGTACTTCGCGAGCATATCAACTCCGTCAATGCGATGGAGACTGTTTTGGTACTGCGCTTCACCGGCACCGGCAAGTATTTCTGCAGCGGCTACGACATCGGCGCGCTGGCCAATGCCGACGAGGCGGGGGCGCCGGCCTTCGGCGAGATGATCGACCTGATCGAAGCCGCTCGCCCGGTCACCATCGCGGCGGTCAACGGCGGCGTCTATGGCGGCGCCACGGATCTCTGCCTGGCCTGCGACTTCCGCGTGGGGGCACCCCACTGCGACATGTTCATGCCGGCGGCCAGGCTCGGCCTGCATTTCTACCGGGGCGGACTGGAGCGCTATGTCAGCCGCCTGGGCGTGGACACCGCCAAGCGCCTCTTCCTGACGGCCGACCGGCTCGATGCGGCTGAAATGCTCAAGGTGGGCTTCCTGACCGAGATCGTCGCGGCCGACGCCGACGCCCTCGCGCAGCGCGTGGATGCGCTCAGCGCCACGCTCGCCGGCATGGCACCCATCGCCCTGCTGGGGATGAAGCAGGCCCTGAACCAGATCGCGCGCGGCACGCTGGACACGGCCGCGCTGGAACGCGAGATCGCGCGGGCCGGAGAGTCGGCAGATCTACGCGAGGGCGCAGCCGCCTGGCGCGAGAAGCGCGCCGCGGTGTTCAGCGGCAGGTAGGCGCGCAGAGTCCGGCACGATCAACACAAAACACAGAATCAGGAGACAACGATGACCAAGCGACACCCAACCCTGCTGTTCCTGCTTGCATCCGCACTGGCCGGCCCCGCGCTGGCGGCGGACGCCTTCCCATCCAAGCCCATCCGCCTGGTGATCGGCTTCCCTGCCGGCGGCGGAGCCGACAATGTGGCGCGGCTGTATGGAGACGCCCTGTCGAAGGAACTGGGGCAGCCGGTCATCGTCGACAACAAGCCCGGCGCCGGCACCACCATTGCCGCCGAGACCGTGGCCAAAGCGCCCGCCGATGGCTACACGTTGTACATCGCCGGCGCCAGCTTGATGGGCGGCGACAAGGTGCTGTACAAGAACATTCGCTATGAGCCCACGGATTTCGCGCCCATCACGCGCCTGACGGTCTCGCCACTGCTGCTCGCGGCCAATAAGGCATCCGGGATCAGCAGCGTTGCCGACCTGGTGGCGAAAGCCCGCCAGCATCCCGGCACGCTCAACTACTCCTCTTCAGGCAACGGCGTGATCACGCATCTGGCCGGCGTGCAATTCACCAGGCTGGCGGATGTACAACTCACCCACGTGCCGTACAAGGGCGGCGCGCCCTCCGCGCAGGCGGTAGCCGGCGGCGACGCGCAACTCACCTTCGCCACGCCGGCCTCCGTGCAAGCCATGATCGACACCGGCAAGGTGATCGGCATCGCCGTGACTTCAGCCAGGCGTTCGACGGTGCTGCCGAACTACCCGACCATCGCCGAAGCCGGCATCAAGGGCTACGACGTGACCAACTGGTATGGCCTATTTGCCCCGGCGCAAACACCGCCCGCCGTGATCGAGAAACTCTTCGCCGCTTCGGCCAAGGCCCTGGCCAAGCCGGAATTGCGGGCGAGGCTGGCCGGCCGCGGCGAGGAAGTCTCGCCGTCCGCATCGCCCGCGGAGTTCCGCCAGTTCGCGCAGCGCGAAGGCAAGACCGTGGCAGACCTGACGCTGAGCAGCGGCGCCAGGATCGACTGAGCCGCACGCCCTCCCCCCACTCGTTCGATGTACCCGGGGCCTCCCGGCCCAAAAAGGATTTCCATGAATCGCAATGCCGCAGACCTCCCGCTCGCGGGCTACACCGTGGTGGACCTGACCCGCGTGCTGGCCGGTCCCTACTGCACCATGATGCTGGCCGACCTCGGCGCGCGCGTGATCAAGATCGAGAACCCGGCAGGCGGTGACGACTCCCGGCATGTAGGCCCGTTCGTGGATGGCGAGTCGGCGTACTTCGCCTCGGTCAACCGCAACAAGGAATCCATCGCGCTCGACCTGAAATCCCCGCGCGATCGCGAAGTGCTGGCGGCCATGATCGCCAGCGCCGACGTGCTGGTGGAAAATTTCCGCGCCGGCGTGATGGAAAAACTCGGCTTTACCTGGGAGGCCCTGCATGCGGCTAACCCGCGGCTGGTCTATGCCTCGATCTCGGGCTTCGGCCAGACCGGCCCATACCGCGACCGCCCCGCCTACGACATGGTGGTGCAGGCGATGGGCGGCCTGATGAGCGTGACCGGCCAGACCGGCGGCGACCCGGTGCGGGTCGGCGTATCCATCGGCGACCTGGGTGCCGGGCTGTATGCCGCCATCGGCATTCAGTCCGCGCTGCTCAAGCGCAGCCGCACAGGGCTTGGCGAGCGTGTCGATATCGGCATGCTCGACTGCCAGGTCGCGCTGCTGGAAAACGCCATCGCGCGCCACTCCGCCACCGGCGTCGTGCCCGCGCCGCTGGGCACGCGCCACCCCTCCATCACGCCGTTCGACATGTTCAAGACCGCCGATGGCTTCATCGTGATTGCGGCGGGCAACGACGCCCTGTTCCAGAAACTCTGCGCCGCGCTCGGCCTGCCGGAACTGGCTGCCGACCCGCGCTTTGCCACCGTGGTGGCGCGCAACCAGCACCACGCCGAACTCAAGACTTGCATGGAAGCGCGCCTGGCCAATGCGGACAGCGCCACCTGGTCGGCCACGCTGGAAGGCGCCGGCGTGCCGCACGGCCCGCTGCAAAGCGTGGCCGACATCGTGCAGGACCCACACGTGCAAGCGCGCGGCATGCTGCTGCAAGCCAGCATCGGCGAGGACCGCCCGATCACCCTGGCCGGCAACCCGATCAAGATCGGCAGCCAGGCAGGCGCGAGCCGCTTCCGGCACTCGCCCAGGCTGGACGAGCATCGTGCAAGCCTGCTGGAGGAGTTWGGCCAGCATGTCGAGGTAGGCTGAAACGCGATCTGCTTCAAAGCGTTCAATGCCTTGGCTCAAGTTCGAGCCGGTTGTCCGTGACGGCGAGCTTCACCGGATCGCCCTTCTTCCATCGCGCCTTCGGAATCACCAGTTGCCATTCGGCGCTCGACTGCTCACGGAAAAACGCGACGACGCCGACGTATTGCGCATCGTCAGCCATCGGCTCGGACAGGCTGACCGTTGCGGCGGGGCCAAGCGTCACTTCCGTGCGGCCGAGGCTATCCGTTTTCAGCGGGTCGCCGGCACCTTCTAGCAGTTGCGCGTAGGTGGCCGTTTCAAACGCCTTGGAGTCCTTCAACTGATAGATACGCAGCACGACCGGCAACGACACGCCGCGCTCATCCTGATTCAGCGCGCTGCGGCTCACGATCACGAGGTTCATCTGCTTGACCTTCGCGACGAAAACCGCGCTCGTAGCCGCCGCTGTCGTGTCCTTGACCGACTGCCAGGCACCGCAGCCGGCTAGCAGCGTGACCATCCCTGCCAGCCCCAGGGAGGCCGCTGATCGCCACACCCAGCGAAATGTCGCATACATCACGTACGTCGCGTGTTTCACTGCCATCAGAACCCCGATCCGGTGAATTCGGTGGCGGGATAGCCCGTCTGCTTGCCGTTCGCGACCAGCACGAGCCGCACCGAATAGTGAAGACTGGCGTAGCGCCCGACGAAGTGACTCAGCACGTCCCCAAACAGCACCACGTCGCCTGGGCCAGCGAAGGCCGCCGGATCAATCTCCACATGAATGGCGAACTCCCGCAGCATGCCCTGTTTCCGCAGGACGCCCTGTTGCTCAAGCCTGACGCGCCGGATCGCCGCGATGCGCTTCGCGTTGTCGTCCAGCCCGGTCCAGTCGTACAGGGCAAGCACGCCGCGCAGCACATCCGTGTCCAGTGTGTTGAACTCGTGACCGGAGAAGTGCGACATGACCTGCCACGGGTATTGCCTGCCTCTCGGCGGATAGAGCGGCAACGTGGGCTGCGTCAGGTTGCGAACGCTGCCGACGTCCCCCGCGCTCGATGCGAGCGCGGTGATCGTCGACTCGCGCAGCGCCATGCGCGGCAACGTGCCGTTGTTCGCCAGCACGCGCACTTTCACGTGCGTATCGGGCGGGCTGCCGGGGGCGTCCCCGAGTTTGTCCCATACGTGGCCGCCCAGCGTGATCCACATCTGGCGGCCACCGGTCACACCAAAGCCCAGCGACGCATGGAAGTACCGTTCGGGCGCCTCGTGCCGCAGCATGCCACCGCGGTGCTGGAATGTCTTGAAGGGCCGGTAGGCGTGCTGCTCCGCACCGTTCAGGTCGGTAGCGGCAACCGACAGCGCATCGTAGGGTTCGATGTGCGCGCCGTCGGCGTCCGGCGCGCGCACCAGGTAGTCGCGATCATGCGCGTTGGGCTGCAGCGGCTGCGCATCGATCTCGAACAGGTTGATCACCGGTGTGCAGAAGAGCCGGAGGTTGCTGGTGCCAAACGCTACGTCGCCGGCGAGCGGCCCGTTGAGCAGGACCTCGAATTCGACACGCGTTTCGCCCGGAGGCACGCTCGCCGCATCGAAGCCGCACAGGTCCACGAAATGGAATTTCTCGGGGAACGTGAAGTACTCGAGCATCGTCTGCTCCCGATCCAGCTCCCGGTTGCGCCGCTCGTGGTCAGACGGCCAGAGCCGCGTCTCAGGACCGAAGCCCGCCACCTCGATCGTCATGCGCGGCAGTGGCTGCGGGCGCCCATCATGGACCCGCGCCATGCGCACTGCAATCGCGTCGACCTGGCGCGTCAACGCCGCATATAACGCCGAGGCGGTTGGCCGGTCGCCATGCAGGTACAAGCGGATGCGCGCCAGGTCATCGAGCGGGCGCTGGTCGAAATGCAGCAATTCGAACGCGATGCGGATCACCGTGCGGCCGTCGGCGCGCACCGCAGGGGCCGCCTCCACCAGCTCGAGCGGCAGCAGGCGCACGGGCTGGGTGGTGCGGTACGCGCACACAGTGCCCTCGGGGCCGACCGGGCTGGAGCGCACCTGAGAGCCCGCGGGCAGCGTGCCGAGCACGCGTGCCTCGCCCGCGCGCGGCACGCATTCGAGGATCGCCAGCGACGGAATCGTGCGCCCGGCGTGCGGCCACAGGTTGTCGATCAGCGGGTCGGTGATTTCCGGCAGCGCGTCATCGAGCTTCGCGCGCATCCGCGCCATCAGGAACGCAAAGCCCTGGTAGAGCTGTTCCACGCTGTCTTCGCGCTCACCCAGGCTCGTCAGGCCCAGCCGGCGCGCCGCATTGGGCTGCGCCGCGGCGAACTCCCTGCTCGCCTCGCGCAGATAGCGCATCTCGGCGTCGTAATATTTCAGCAGCGGATTGTCTTCGTCACTCATGGTGTCATCTCCGGTCGCAATGGAGGCAGAACCGGCGCCGTCCCGGCCTTGGCGACGATAAAGACGCGCTCGGGCATCCTGAAGTCGCGCAGCTTGAGCAGATCCAGCGGACCCGCGCCAACCTGCGTGCGCAGCACGTAGCGCAGCGGCTCACCGTCCGTATCTTTGTCCAACGCCTTCCACGTGAGTGCATAGCGCGTGCTGTCGAGCGGCTGGACCTCGGCCTTCGCCAGCAGGCGCAGGAAGGCCCAGTCGCCGGTCGACTCGAACGCCTGGCGCGTGCCGGCATTGACCGACTGCCACGTCAAGCCCGCGTGGCCGTTCAGGCCATTGCCGGGCCACGCGAGCGGCGTATACGCTTCGCGCTGATTGAAGTAGACGATCTGCTTGCCGTCGACGGACAGCGCCGAACGCGTGACGTTCGGGGTCGGCAATGCCATGATCTCGAAGCGGTATCCCGCATCGCCCTGCACGTACATCTGGGCACCAAGCGTGGACAACTGCCGGATCGCGGCGAGGAACGCGGGATCGAACTGCAACGCCTGCGGCGCCAGTTCATTGGGCACCCACTGGTCGCCTTGCGGCTTGAGCACGCCGGCCAGTTGCGTCGTGACGAAGCGCGCGATCAGTCCCGTGTCGAACCGCACGTAGCGCCCCAGCTCGGCGAACGACGCATCGGCATTCGTATCGAAGAACGGATAGCGGCCGCTGAAGGTGGTCGCAAACGGTGCAGCGACGCTCACGCGCCACGCCTCGTTCAGGCTCGCGGCGGCCGGCTGCAGGATCGTCTGCCAGGCCGTGTCGAGCGGTCGCGCAAACAGCGCGTCGCCAAAGCCCGACCACTGCGTGCCCAGGCTCGCGGCGGTGAGCGCTGCGTCATCCTGTGCCTGTGCGAGTTCCGAGAGCTTCCCCTGGAACACGGCCTGCGCGAGCGAGCGGGCCATCACCTGCGCATCGGGACTCGCCGCCACCTGCTGGAGCTTCAGGCGCATCGTGGTGGCGACCGTCAGGTAGCGCGCGAGGCTCACCCCGTTCAGCGTCGTGGCGGCACTGGCGGCATTCCCGCCGTGACCATCTCCGCTGCCAGCGCTAGCGCTGCCGCCACCGTCGCCCATCAGCGCGAGCAGCGGCCCGAATGGCTTGTCCAGAGGATGGACTGCGGCGGCCTGGGCCTTGTCGTCGCTGCCGATCAGGCTTTGCGCCTTGCGCACCAGTGTGTCGGCCAGCGCCTGCTGCGGACGACCCGCCTGTGCCTGATACTGCACGGACCGCATCAGCGCGATCAGCGGTGACGTCTGCGCGTCCGTCAGCCGAGTGAGCTGGTCGATCGCATCGTTCAGGTTCGCCGCCTGCTGCCACTGGATGCTGTTGAGCATGCCCTGCCATGCGGCCGTGTACTCCGCAAAATAGCGCTCGGTCAGCCGCGCCTTGAGATCGTCGGTGGCGCGTTGCTCCTGCCGTGCGCTCGTCATTACGGCCCCTTGCGCGACGGTCGCCGCCACCGACTGTGCCGCGCCCCCGTTCGCCAGCACCCAGTCGCCATGCACGCGCCGTTCGCGAGCGGCCTTGTCGATCGACTCGGCGATCATGCCGTCCCACGCCGCGCGCGTAAAGACGCCCGGCACCGTGCGCGTCGTGGTGAAGAGCCCACGCGCGTCTGCGCCACCGAGCAGCGTCGCGAGCGATGCATCCGCGTACTTGCCCCGCACGTCATCCAGCACGTTCTGGTAGACCGTGTCGTCGGCGTTCGCGAGGCCGATCTGGTTGACGAGTGTGTTGCGCGCCTCGGCCACGAGGGTATCGGACGCGTTGATGCGCCATTCCGGGTGCGCCTTCAGGTGGGCTGCGTAGAAGCTGGCGAGCCGCTGCGACGTGTCCAGCCACTCGCCGGCCGGCATCACAGCCGGTGCGGGCCATGCGGAGACGATCAACCCGGTCAGGAACGCGGGATCGGTGCGGCGCGGTTCCGCCAGCATCAGGTACCCCTTGAGCGCGTCATAGCCGCGCCGCTGCGCGTCGTGACTCTGCAACGCATCGGCGCGCGTCTGCGCGAGATCGGTGAGCGTGGCCCGCAGGGTCTGCAAGACCGGGCGCTGCAGGTTGCGCTCGGCGACCGTCCTGTACGACTGCCACAGCTCGTCGAGCATCGCGTCATTGCGGTTCAGGCCCGCACGCAGATGCCACGGCGCGCCATGCTGCTGCCGATACTCCAGCATCTCAATGCGCTGCTGCAGCGCGAGTTGCGCGCRCAGGGCAGCCGGGCTGCCGGGCGCGGCCGCAACGGCTGCGTCGGCTGCATCGGCGCTCGCCCGCGCCTGCCGGATGCCTTGCAGGTTGCCGGCAAACGAGATTGTCATCGCCACGCACCAGCCGATCGCTGCCACGGTGACAAGCGCGGCGAGCGCGTTCGGCCAGTAAAAGCCGATGCGCCTGCCTCGATGCCGGCGCAGGCTGCGGCCAATCTCCTGCCACGTGGGCAGTAGCGAGGCCGGCTGCTCACGCAGCGCCATGCTGGAGACGTCGGGCCGGGCTACTTCAGCCGACGCGGCCATGGCCGGCGTCAGAACCGGTACTGCAACCGGCTGGCTCGCGGCAAACACCGGCGCGAACATCACGCCTTGCAGCGGTGCGCGAAGCCACTTCGAGGCCATCAACGTATCCCAACTGGCCACGATCCGCTCGCGTTGCCCGCCAATGTACTGCGATACCTGCGCGAGGTACGGCATGCGCGTCGACTCGTGGCACAGTGGCACGCCAATCGTCCCCGTGCGCTGTTCAAGCATCGTAAGCTGGTCGTTCAGTGCATTGGCAGGCCCCGGAGCACGACGGTGGCATGAACCCGTCAGGAAGGCGCCGATGGCCTGGAACGTCTCGGGTTGGCGGCCGGTCGTCGGCACCGGATGCAGGAACGTCACGGGCGCGGCCCAGCCGAGCTCGGTTGCGATAGTCGAGAGCGTGCGTGCAAGCTCGGCGTCGGGCCGGATGGCCTCACCCGTGCGCACCACCTGCACCACGGCGTCGACCGGACGCCTGCGTCTCAACTGCCTGACCTGTTTGCGCCACAGCCCCGCATCCATGCCGTCAGGCGCAGCATGCACGAGGATGGCATCGGCGATATGCATCACGCCCGCCTGCTTGAGACCGGGGGCTACGGTATCGACCAGCGTATCGCTGCCGCTCACCAGCAGCCACGGCAGCCGATAGCGCCAGAACCAGCCGTGCGAGGCACGCAGGTCTTCGCACAGGTACTGCAGGCGCGCATCGCGTTTGAGCGCGGAGGTGGCCTTGATGGCCTCCTGCTGGCTACCGGTCTCCCGGCGAAAAAGCCGGCCTGCCACGCTGTACGCGCCAAGTCCCAGTGCGACGGGATGCAGGATCAAGACCCCAGCCAGTACGGCGAGAATCCAGATCGAGGCTGTCTTTTTGGCGTCCAGCGTCGGCACATTGAACTGATCGCCCTTGAGCCAGACCAGACCGAGGGCAAGTGCGGCCAACGCGACGGCGGCCACCACCAGCCCCCAGGTGACGAGGGAGCCGGAAGTGCCGGAAGAGTCGTCGCGCGGTGCCAATGCCTTGAGGTTATTCGTTGGATTCGTCATACGGCGAAGTGGGGTCCGTTGTGGGGTCCGCTGCGGGGCTCACATAAAGGATGGCGGCCTGCGCGGCTTGTGTGTGCTCGGGCGTGTGAACGATCAGGTGCGGGCCGGCACTCGCCGACTCAACGGCGGCGGCAATCGACAGCCAGCCGCCTGCCGCGCCCGCGTGACCGATGACGCTATCGGGCCGGCGCTGCGTTTCCAGCTTTGTGATGCCGCTCAGCGAAGCGCTGCCGAGTGCAGACAGCAGAGCCGTATCGTGCGAGGCGTCCAGCCCGCTGATCCAGGCGGGATGGACGGCCGGGGCTTCGGCGTTGCCCCACATCACGGCGTTCGCCAGCACATCAGCGAGCGCATCCAGCTCGCCTGCAACCGGCCGGTGCAGGGTCGCCATGACCTTGACCGGCTCAGGTAGCAGAAACACACCAGGACCGAGCAGTACGGCGACGCCGCCTTCGGTACTGCCAGCAGGCGGCGCATCGTGCCACTGCGCGGCAATCACCAGCAGCGGCCGCTTCTCGCCAGCGTCGAGCCACGCATCGGCTACGAGCAGGCCATTGCCGGCCGGCACCGCCATGCACTCAAGCGCAGGCAATCCGGCAATCCGCAGGGCGTGGCGGACCTGTTGCACACGAGTATCGGCGCACTCCGCGGACGCGAGCACCCGCACGGCGGGCGCATAAGTCGCGCCGTACTGCGACAATGCATGCAGGCTTGGGCCGAGCGTGTCGAGGGTCTGGGCAAGCATCCGCACGACGGGCGGAATTTGCTCACGCGTGGGCGCGGGCGCAACGCTCGGCTGCTGTCCGGCGGCGTCCCCCAAGTCTTCATCCGTCAACGGCGCCGGTTCCTCTTCGTCCGGCTCCGCAAACAGCGGATCGTCATCTGTAAACCGGCTATGCACGATCGTTCCGGCACCAGTGCGCGGCGACTGTGCCTCCATCAAGATCATCGTCCCGGCAAGGGCAGCCGAAAGCGGCTCGCTCTTGAGCGGCAGGCAATACCCAACACCAAGTACCTGCAACGGCTGCTGCGCATAACGCACGCGGTGACTCAGCCATTGGCGCCGGTGCATATTCCGGTAGTGCGCCCGGAACCAGATCGCCTCATATCCGGCACGCGCAATGCCAAGCGTGAAAAGAAACAAGCCGTTGGGCAGGCCCACCACGCTGAACCAGAACCACGGGCCGCGCGCGGGCGTGCCCGCCGGCCACAGCAACAGCGCTGCCGCGCCACCAATCCCGCAGCACAGCACCCAGCCGATAAGCCACGGCACAAGGCGCGGCTTGTTCGCGGGGTACGCACTCGGCAAGCCCACCGCTGCCAGATCGACCGCCATCGTCAGGCGATATTCACGTTTTGCAGCGACGAAAGCAACCGGCAGCCGCACGCGCAGCGGTGATGGTGCATCGCGACCGGCCTCCCGCCCTTGCCGGGAAACGAGGCGTTGCCCTCGGCAATCGTCGTCCTCCCATGCCGCGCACAGAGTGCCTCGTCACCGAGGCACGCCAGAAGCCGGCCCATGAACATCATTTCCGACGAGGCGGTCGTTACGGAACCGCCGTTTTCCAATGCGTCACCGACGCGAATAGGGGATCTCATAATAATCACTGAAAGTTGAATGATTTCTCGCACGATGCGCGTTCAATCCGAGTCCATTTACTCGATTTAATGTCAACAACGTCGACGTATTCATTAGATCCACAACTATGCAAACCAAGAGAAACATAACGTCCATCGAGCGAAATCACTGGCGATACACTTGGAGATGCCTCCCTCCGCATTTTTGACGAACGCATGCCTGCCATATAAAACCCAGGCAAATTAACGATATTTTTATCGCTACCGATTTTCGCAACAACCGCCAGGAAACTCATCGGATTCAAGGAAACGGGAACAAGAGATGCATAAATACCAGCCCGCAGATTTACGTCTGATAAAAATCCGACATGGGGAGCCGCCATCTTTGCGCGAACGACCACCTCAGGCTTACAGTGCATCAATTTATCCACTGTAATATATGAAGTCCCCGACACAATCACCAATTCCCGGTCAGAACTCAACCTTATACCAAGCGGCTTTTTTTCGACCAAGCATCGATTCCGATAGCCGGGCCCTTTTATAACAATCTCCGGCTCAGAATTTACCTCGATACTGAAATCTCTATCTGTGATCGATTCAGCACAAAAAAGCCCGCACATCCACATCAAAAACAAAATAGCGACGCATCGAAAACGTATCGCAATCGGCTTGCCGTCCTTGCCCGGAAGCGACGCGTTGCCCTTGGCGATCGTCGCCCTGCCACGTGAGCCCCGTCGCCCAAACACGCCTGAGGCGGCTATCGATTTCTCATCGCCACTTCCCAGTTTTTCGCCCATTCGAATACGGCTTCGCATTGCTCGCCCCAGATCATTTACCTGCTTTTATTAAAACATTCCTTTTCCGACTTTCGGCAGACGGGTCATGCACAGTCTTGGGATATTTTCTTCGTAGTACGTACTAATAAGCCGCCTCCTCTTTTTATCAACCTTCAGGTTGATAAACCGATATCCACACGCCGGGTACGCTTCCACAAACGTAGAGTTGTTAATTGAATAAAGAAAAACCCTATGGATTGTATAAACACCCATCCCATCATCGACAGACCAAATGGAAAACCCTTTCCGGCCATCAAAGCTATAGTCATCGACTGCGACATGAATGGGTTTTTCCGTGTCGACGCCAATTTCTCCACGATGAACTCTCTTCTCGGGGTTCACAATAGCGAAGGTTACTGAATGACCGTCGACTCTCAAGATGGCCCTCGTAGCTGGAGTCGGCGCGAATGCGATTGTCGAATCTTCCGCAAAAACGCCACAGGAAGCCAAAACCAACGGAACGAGGAGCAATCTATCGATCATGCGCATGGTCATCAATTCTTTTTTTATGCTGAGCCGAATACTGGGGCGACCAAGAGTAAAAATTGCCTTCCCATAGGTATTTCCAAACGCCGTCTGCATAAACTCCGTACACACCCGACTTTCACAGTTACTCCTCCATGAAACGGAGCGTCCCAATCATTTCCATAAACAGGTCGTAACTGAAGCCATTTTCCAGGCTAAGCTCGCGCTTGCGTAGCAGGCACACGGCATCTAATTGGGCCGTCATCTTGTCGTTGCCAACCATGACATGAACGCAGCGATAGCGTGATGTGTACTCCTTCTCTGGCTTGCAACGTCCACGTGCTTTGGCAAAGGTTTCCTCAGCGATCCAGCCATGCCAGTTACTGCCCTGGATCGGCCTTACCTCGGTTTTTATTGCCGGGTCACCGCAGTTTGATGTTTGGTATGCTGAACTCATCACCAGCGTCGGCAGGCTATCTCCGGGTTTCAATCGGAATACGCTGTGACCTTTAGCAGTCAACTTTCTTTCGATTCCGATCTCTTCGACGATGAAGGCAACGCTATCGCCCCCACGGGGGTCGAAGTTCGGATCGTATTGAAAATCCATTTCCATGACGGCATAGTCCTTGTTTTTATATGAACTGGTGCACCCGAACCCAATCACTTGATCAGAGACGCTTTTCAAAGCCGGAGTTCTCAATGACATGCCACATTGCTCCTCCACTTTGGAAGAAGTACGATTAGTTCCGATGCTGCGAAGACGAGCCGCGTCAGTTGCCGATTGCGCATAGGCGATCGAATATAAAAGCAGCCCGCATGCTGCGATAATGCGCCGAATCATGGATCCTTTCCTATCTCAGTGGAGCAGGCATTGTCTGCCCACATATACTTCCAGAAATCTCCGGAAGTATTTTTCATCATGAATTCCGAATATTTCTGAATTCGGTTACTCCATAAAACGGAGCGTCCCAAGCATTTCCATAAAAAGGTCGTAACTGAAGCCACTTTCCAGGCTAAGCTCGCGCTTGCGTAGCAGACACACACCTCCTAATTGGGCCATCATTTTTTCGTTGCCAACCATGACGTGAACACAGCGGTAGCTGTGATTGCTCGTATCCGGCACGTGCAATACCAAGTGCGAGAAGGAGCAAGCCGTTGGGCGGGCCCGCCGCGCCAAACCAGAACCAAGGACCGCGCGCGCGGTTAGCGACGCCGCCCGGGCACCACTCTGTGCGGCCACCGCAGCCCGGAAACCCTTCTGTCAATGAGCCTCCTAACGATGTGCTCGGAAATTGGGCAAAAGATGTGCATAACACAATGGGTTGTACGTCATCACTCTCTACTGACCTACTTGTTTGGCAAGCCTAGCTTTCAAAATTAGAGCCTCATATTTTTTAATAAAAATATTCCCCGAAGATGTATTTGGAGCGCAAAATTTTGTTGTCAGGACATTTTTTTTATCGCCCAGCGCAATTGATACGCATTTTGCGGTCAGTGAATAGCCGTCATTCCTCTTGTATTTAGGCAGCATCTGCATAAATCCGACCCACTCACCTATATACCCCTCCATTCCACTGACAAATACGTGCCGAGCCGGATAATTTTCTATCTGGTGTCGAGTAAAATTCTGGCCATCGATTTCTTCGTATGAAAAATAGTACCTCCCATCATCCAAGTATAATCTGTCAGCATCTGATATCACGGAATCAATGCCATGCCTATCATCAAGGGAGAGATAATTATCCCCACCATAATTAGTGTGGTTTTCTATTTCATAATAGCAATCAGAAATCATCTTAAATTTAAATTCCCTGCTCTCAGGCAACTCAAAATTACACCTCGACTCCGAAAATGCGGTGGAGGATGAAACCGCACACATCAGCGCAAGCACGGCAAAATAGAATAATTTCATCAATCAATCCATTATCAGCTTGAAGTCAACTGAAAATCCATCGACCATATCGGAAAGATACGAATACGCGTGTCTTGTGAGCCTTAGTCGTTCGTCAAACCCAACCGCCTGCGCATTCACGCAAAGCGTGACATTTCTGATCGCACTGGCTAACGCTGTCGAGTCAATATCCTCATCAAACGATACTCTTTCGACCCAATAATTAATGCCTAATTTCCCCAACGGAACAAGGACGTGATTCTCGTTATAACGGTATCTCTGCTTGCTGGCCCAATAATATCCGCTCACATCGCAAGCATTATAAGCCTCTGCAATCACGCTTTCCGGGCCTGGGTCAGTTGCGAAATTCGCACCACCACGATATTTGCTATAATTTCGATAATTATCCCCACCCGTCAGCTGAATCATCCCTTTTCCGGAAAAACGTACGCCGTCCCCGGGATCGCAATTCCCGAGAGGGGACAGTGTTTTCATCTGACCGCCAATCAATCTTTGAACTGGCGTATGACATCGTCCCTCATAATAATTCGTGAGGTAAGCCACCGAGCCATTCTCCCGCATAGAAGAATAGAGACCTGTTTCATGCAGCGTTTGCCCAAACCAGTTTGCCATTCTTGGCTTCGATGTAATTCCATATCTATTCATACAGACACTTATCGCAGGATAAAGATTGGTTGGTCGCACCACACGACCGCTGTTATCGTTTCGTCCATCTTTAAAAATTTTCGATAACGATTGAATCGTGCGATTCGATCCAGCTGGAATAGCCTGAGCCAGTTCTCGGATGTTCAGCCACCCGCACTTCCTGAAATGGCGGATGAATTCAAGTGGGTGAAAAAACCAGAGTTTCTGTGCTGGAGGGAGTCCTGTTGCATCCCAGAATTGTAATCTCACCTGAAAATCGATAAATTTCTTATACCCATCAGGATTATTTTCGTAAAATCCACCTTGATCCGTGATCTTTGCGTATCGTGTTTCATTGTTTTTACTATCCCACTCGCTTGGAGCCTCACATACAAAACCACGCAGCTTGGCGCGAACATCATGTGCCATCACATAGCCGCGCAGTTCATCGTCCTTGCTCCATTCCTTCGGGTTGGGCACCACAGACGACGCGCTTGTAACAGTCGCTGCCGGAGCGGTGGTGGAGGCGGAAGACGCATTAACATCGTTCAGCAATTGCTTCAAGGCATCGACATCGCACAGCGCATCACTGTCAAATGGGCTGTTAGTGTCACTGACCTTTCTCCAGTTCATGAAGAACGGAAAATCAGCGTCAGAGGTTTTTATAACCTTATGGTCGCTAATATCGATATAGCCCGCTTTGCCATCAGTGTCGAATACCACGGAAATCCAAGTGCGGCGATCGCCGGCAGCCTGTAACGTAATCGACGGATTAAGAACCCGCCCGAAGCGCTGCATTTCATAGCCGTCCGCAGGGCAAGCGGGATACAACGCCGTTGCCCGCTTGAAGAGATCGTACTCATAATCCGCGTACGCATCCGGCATGGGATCAAGTGTCAGCGGTCGGAGCGGTGTTCCGTCTCCTATATCGAGCCATGAGCGGGTGTAGCGCTGGCCGCGGTCGAAAAACGCCTCGACATACAAGGTTTGGCCATCGGCAAGTGTTCCGGCCTGCTGCCCAGCGAACGTTATGCCGTGAATCTTGGAGTTACCATCGGGCGAAGGATTGACCGGCGACGGCAGGAAGGTGCTCGGACCACGAATCACATAGTACGTACTTCCCCAACAATCTGAGGTCGTAGATGTGACTAGTTGCTGCTGTCCTAGCTGGGTTGCATCGAAATACCCGTGGGGTCCGGTGAAGTCATCCGGCATCATGAAAATCTCGAAGTGCAGGTACGGAATGCCATGGCACTTGCCCACGTAACCAAGGACATCTTTTCTGCAAACTTTCTGTCCCTCGCCGGAAACGGCTCCCTTTGTAGAGTGCTTCAGCCAGGATGGAAACGCGTAGTGTGCTGGCGCCGGGATCGGCGGAAGACCTCGGCTGTTCTGCTCGTCCAGATCCATCAAATGTATGTAGAGCGAATAGAATGTCAGCTTGCGACCGTTGCCGGTCTCTGTCGTGTGCTTCAGCAGCACAAAGCCCGTATTGCTGTTCAGTTCAGGCGTTCCATCCGCTTTTTGCACACCATCGCTGATCGGCTTCTGGCTCACGCCATATGCCACAACTTCACCGTCGGCAATTGCCCGCACCTCAAGATTCTGGTTACTGGGATACAGATGTACGCCGGTATGCCAGCGGCGATCAAAGGCAACCGGATAGATGCCGTGTGCCAGTTCGTATCCGTCCACTTCGTCCATCATGGGATCAACTGGATATCGTTTCGGCACATCGCCGGAACTGGCGGACATGCCGTCAGACGTCAGGCCCGAAGCGGGAAGGAATGGAGGGCTGATGAGCATGTTTAGCGCGATATGTTGTAGGAATTCGTTGCATTGAAATTGCTTTTTGGAAGCGCTGGCAACGGGGCATTGACACTAGCAGGGCCTTCGAACGTGAACGATGCTGCCTTGATCTTGAAATCGCCCGGGCAGTGGAACACGACATTGCCGTTCTCGATCGTAAGCGCGGCGCCGCCGCTCGCCATGACAGTCTTCGTGCGCCCTGTAACCAACACGTCGGCGCTGGCGCTTGCCACCCGCAGTTGCTTGTCGGCAAACAGGTCCATCGCGTCGCTCTGTGCCTGAATCTCGACCTTGCCCTTCGCCGCGAAGATCTTCAGCCCGAGCTTGTGCGCGCACAGCGAGATCAGGTCGCCGGCGGCCAGCGTGAAGCGCTTTACCGCGCTCACGTCAACGTGCCTGCCGGCGCTTACCATCACGTTTGCGCTGGCGGCCTGCTGGATCGATTGTGGGGTCACCAGCGCGATGCCGCCTGGTGCGCTGGCGATCAGCCCTGCGCTCTTGAGCTGGTCCAGCGCGTCTTTCAGGCTCGCCTGGGTCGCCTTGTCGGCGGGCACGGCCTTCGCCTGCGTGGTGGTGTCGACCAGCGCGGTCACGCGGCTCAGGGCCAACTGAAGCTCCTGGAGCGCCGCCTGCATCTCAAGCTGCGGGGCATTCGGGCTCGACAAGCCGTCGGCTGACAGCATCAGGCCCTTCGCCCCGTGCACGGTGCCCCAGCCCTGCGTGCTGATCTCGAAGCCCTCGCCGCGCTTCTGTTTCTGGCTGTCGACCAGATAGCCAAGGCTGACCGACGACTTCATGTAGACCGTCGCGACCTTCGCGCCTTCGTGGCCCTTCAGATCCTCGAAGCGGATCTTCGCGCCATGGAGCGGCGAGCGCCATATCGCGCGGCTGTGCCAGCCCGCCTTGCCATGTACGATGTCCGGGTGCGCATAGTCATGCAGCGCCCCGGCGATATACATGCGGTCCACGTCCCCGTTGGTGCATTCGAGCCGGACCTCCGTGCCCGGCAGCGGCGGCGAATGGAAGCCGCCCTGGTATGACGCGCTTGGGCGCATGAGGCGCAGCGGCATGGTGTTCACGCCCCGCTTGCCCGTGCGGCGCTGGAAATGCGGCAGTGCCCGGTAGCGGCCGTATTCGTCCAGCCACGCGTAAGGGCCGTCGTCGCCCGACTCGATGGTGGCGACCAGCGTGCCGCCGATCCTGCGCCAGTCCCGCTCAGGGACGTACTCAGGGCGATACGTCAGATGCGAGGGCGTTGCCTCGAACGTGTTGATGACCGGCTGGCTGCGACTGCCTGTCGTGACCAGCTTCGTGATCACGACACCGTATTCGGCCTCGGGCATCTTGTGGTTGGTCAGGCGCACCACCATGCCGGGCATCATGCCGATCACGTTGCTCGTGCCCCTGAACGTGGTCTGCCGGGCGATCAGTTCATCGCGTCTGGCGTCGGCCAGCATCTGCCCGACCTCTGCCGTGTGGTGGTGCTCGGTGCCGCGGTTCACGCTGCCGTACACGGAGTGGTCGTCGCGCGCGACGTACGACTCGGCCTTCAGCGGATCACCAGGCGTACGGTAGTTTTGCTCCCGTAACTCGACCACGGCCGGCACCAGTTTGCGGACCGGACTGATCGACAGCACCGCCTCGTGCCAGTTGCCCGAGAGGCCGGAAACCGGCATCAGCGGCACCTCGAGCGCGCGCACGTAGCCGCGGGGCGAGTTGCCGAATACGATCGTGTCGCGCTGTGGTCCGTCTCCCTTGCGGCCCTGCTTGAAGTAGATGAAGATGCCGGCGCGCCGGCAATAGCGCGACACAAAGTTCCAGACGGTCTCCTCGTACATGACCGTCTGCTCAAAGCGCTCCTCGACGCCTTCCAGCTTGAACTCGACGTCGAATGACTCGATCAGGTGGCGGTCGATGATCGACTCGGCGATCAGTTCCTTTAGCGTCTTGTCCAGGAAGATTCCCGAGTCGTACACCTGCCTGTACAGGGCAACACGTGGCTCGATGCGCAGCCTGTAGGTGGACTCGTCACGGCTTGTGCTGAGACGCTCCCATTGCGTCACCACGCCATTGACCGTGCGTGCAGGACTGACTACCGGGTCGACCAGACCCGGCAACGATGGGATCGCGGCGCGTTCGTCGATCGTAAAGGTCGAGCGACGCCCCACGCAGGCCGCGCCGTCGATCGCCTTGTCGATCGACGTGACGGTGATGTCAGCCACGTAGGTTTCGTTGAACCCTTCCTCAAGACGGAACTCCAGAACATCCAGCGGCGAGGTGAGCGTGGCTACCGAGAGACCGAGGTGCTGGGTCAGCCTGGCACTCGGATGCTGCAAAACGTCAATGAGGGTTCGCATGGCGGCAGTGAAATCCGGTTTCTCGTTGATCGGCATGGACGCGCTGCGTGTGCCAGTGCCATCTAGCGGAACAGGCTAGCTCACCACATCAAGGGCTGTCTATCGGACAAGTCCGAATCTGGCGCCATCCACTGACGAAGCGTTTTCCAATGGCGGGGGAGCCTGGAGAGCCAGATAGCCAACGCATTTCCATCGGTTGATGAGCCTCGGTTAAACAAGGCCCGTTTGGTATTGACAGCCGATGGGAGGCCGGCTAGCGGGGATGGTTGATCATCGCCGGATGATCATCGACTTGTACGAAACAGGAATCCGCACCATAGCAGGCGCGCGCCATACTCGAGGGCACCGAGACGCTGGAATTCTTTCCCGCCGCGAACGCGCACGCGCGCTGCGCATGGATCGCCTCGGCGCCGGGCCGGCTGCATTATCGCCAGATGAAGCGCAACAACCGGGGGCTGGTATTGCGCTATCTGCGCACACCATAGCAATCCTTGCGGCCAGTTTCCTGATTCTCCTCACGGCGCCACCTCGCGACTGCAACACAATTCAATCGGCCTGAATTCGATCGCGGCTGATGACCTTCTCCCACTCGGTCATCTGCACCTTGATAAACCGAGATGCTTCCGATGGCGTTCCTGCCACGACCGCACCGCCGAGGTTACTCACACGTTCCCGGCTCTCGGACTCGCTCATTGCCTTGCGAATCGCTTCCGAAAGACGCTGTACGATGTGGGGTGGTGTGCCGGCAGGAGCAAACACGCTGTTCCACTCGTACACCTCATAGCGCATCACTCCCTCTTCTGCCATGGTCGGCGTGCCGGGCAGGGCTGCGACACGTTTGTCGCCGGTCACGGCAAGCGCGCGGAGCTTTCCGGCGCGGATATGAGGCAAGGCGGAGGCCGTGTTGGCGAAGAAGACCGGGACCTGACCGGCAATGACGTCAGCCAAGGCCGGGCCGCCGCCCTTGTAGGGGACATGTAGCAACTCGATTCCCATGGACTGCGCAAACATCGCACCAGCCAAGTGCTGTGCGGTCCCATTCCCACCTGATGCATAGGCAATTCGACCTGGCTCCTTGCGAGCCAATGACACCACATCACCCACCGAGGATGCAGGAAAACCAGGATTCGCGACCAGGATGTTCGGGAACAAGGCAATCAACGATACCGGCACGAACGATCCGATGGGGTCATAAGGCAGTCGTTTGTACAGGGCCGGGTTGATCGCAAACGATGATGCATCCAGCAGCAGCGTATAGCCATCCGGATCCGTTTTTGCGACCAGATCCGCGGCAATCCTACCCCCAGCGCCAGGGCGATTGTCGACCGTGACCCTTTGCCCCAGTTCCTGGCTGAGAAGAGGCGACAGCAGGCGTGCCATTGCATCAGCACCTCCGCCCGGTGGATAGCCCACGACTAACCGGATAGGTTTTTCCGTCGGCCATGCCGTCGCTTGCGCGTGGCTACCGATCAGGCCACAGCAAAGCACGGCTATAGATGCACAGACTGCGAATCGCATAGGTCTCCAATCAATTTGCGGCTACTTCCCGAGCGGGCCGCTATAACGCGAAGGTCCCGCTTAACACCATCGGGGTTGACAGGCCTTCAACGAGTCTCGGTGCGGTACTGAAACTCGTCTCCGTTACCCAAGGCCAGGCGATATTCCACAGGCTTATCCGCCATATCGAACGCAACACGAGTTACCGACAATGCCGGGTGGTGCTCAGCCACACGAAGCAGTTCCGCTTCGCGTCCGCCTAGCCTGGTAAAGCTCAGATCATCGACGGCTCGACAGACCGTCACCCCGCAACGTACCGCGTAAAACGGATACAACAGAGCGGGGAATTCGCGGGGTTCAAGTACGGACAACCCGCGAAATCTCACCTCCGGCAG
Organism: Cupriavidus sp. 01L45; assembly: GCF_056399885.1. Lineage (NCBI taxonomy): Bacteria > Pseudomonadati > Pseudomonadota > Betaproteobacteria > Burkholderiales > Burkholderiaceae > Cupriavidus > Cupriavidus sp. 01L45. The sequence goes on from NZ_JBFTSG010000037.1 coordinate 34,968, forward strand.
CCAAATGGTCTCGAGCAATCGGACCATTCCCTTCCAACTGCGCTGCCGTGACAAGTGCACTACCTGCGCGCCTTCTTCCAACCCTAGCTTCGCGGCCACGTCGACCGGTGCGGGCAAGACCTGCCTAGACATGATGCGAGACTGCGGAAGCTCTGCGCTGTCATCATCACAGCGAAGAAATCGCGTCATAAAGGCCCCGTATAGGGCACCTCTCACATAGGTCCCGCGGCCCTGCGCCCGCTCGAGCATGCCTTGGTCCACCAACACGTGAATCGCCGCGCGCACAGTTCCGACCGCGACGCGATAGTGCTGTGCCAAAGCGCTCTCCGTTGCAATCGCTGTACCTGGCGCCCACTCACCAGCCAAGATACGCGCCTTCAGCGAACCAGCGATTCTCGACCAGAGCGGTGAGGTGCCGACGAGCAAAGCATCATCGAATTCAGCAGGGATTCCGGAGGAGGCAACAGATTTCATTAAATAAAAATCACTAAAATATTTGGCCATACTATTCTTCTATCAAACAACAAGTCAAGTCCACTTGAATAAAATCGTACTTTTCCTAATAGAATAGGAATAATCCTATTTACCTTTGTTTTATTCTGTTTTCAACTCTAACGATTGACAATCAATTTCATATATTCTTCTTCGATCGCTGCGGCTGCACCCGGGGCCCCGTATCGCCCAGACTACAGGACTGACCTAGCCGAATGGGGGACGGTTGCCGGCAAAAGCGGGGTTCGTGTGGGCGTTGTAGCGTTGTAGTCCAGCCTAGCTTTCCTGGCATCGACAACAGTGCGCTTTCGCGTCCACTCCCTCATCGCGGGGATGTGTGACGTGCTGGAGCCCGATACACATCAGAAGACGAAATGGTACGGCTACACCGATTTGACTTGCGTGGCCCGCGCCGGAACCCCTCATGGCACGATGCGCACTGGCATGCGCTGCTGGGGGCGGCGTATGCACTGGGCTGGCACCTGGCCCCGCCCGGTCGCCGCCGGTCTGTGCGGACTGGTTGCCGCCGGTTCCGATCGCGCTGGCGCCCGACCATTTCGGCAAGCCTGTGCCGACGGCACCGATAGATGAACCAATGACGGCTTGTGCCACTCACCGGCATCGACATCAACCCGTGTACATCAAGCTGAGTGCCCCACTTCGGGTGAAATCCGACTTGCAGCACCAGGCATGCGCACTGTGCCCATATGAAGGTGACCCGGAGCTGCTGCGCCAATTGGTAGCCCCGGCAGCAACCGATGTTGACCAGGGTCGCGCGTCCGTTAGTCCTTGCCCTCCAAAATACCTGTCAGTGCTTCCGTCAGCGTGGTCACGACCTGCGCGCCTTTGCTCGCTGCAGCGTTGCCAGCGCCATTGGTTTCACGGAAATACTGGATGGAATATTCCCATGGCTGGAAATTCAATAGCCCTTGTTTCAGTTCATCTACCCTGCCCTGCAGGCGTTCGACTTCGTCGCTGCTTAGCATCTGGACCACCGCGGTGGGGCGCGGTGCCCGCACATTGCCCGGGTCGACCGACAGAACCCACTTCTGACGCGGCAGCCGTGAGTCCGACAACTTCAGCACGGAAATAGCCCCGAGGAAGGCAGCCGATGCGGATGGGACATCCAGCGTCAGTACGGCGTCACCGTAACTTGCGCGAATCTGTTTCCCGTGTGTCGACACGGAAAAACCCTCCCCGCCGAGGAAGACGTGAAACTCCTTTTTTAGCTCGTCGAGGATCCGCTGCCTGTCTTTGATCCGGAGGGCAATGAGCTTATCACCCAGTTTAGCTTCCTCTTCCCTCAATTCTTGAATTCGCTTGAAACCTTCCAGGGCCATGCCTGCACTCCTTGATCTGACAAAATCGATTGACGAAAAACGTTGACGGCCTGTGACTCGTGGCGGTCGATCTCGCGCCGGTCCAATCTATCTGGCATTTGCTCCGGAAATCTCATCCGATATGGATGGGTTCCCTTCAAGAACAAAACTCGTCAAGATGGAAAATCTCAATCTGGCTGAGACGCCCATACTTTACTCGGTTTCAGTGTTTCAGTCATTGCAAGGTTCGCATAACCTATTCAATCAATCTTGTTTTCCATGGATGTAGCAAATCTACGACACAGATAGGACGAGTAAATGATTAAAGGAATCGGATGAATCATATCTTTCATAACGATTTTTTCCACTATCGCTATTCTTTATAAGGCGCTAAAAAAAATTAGTACTTGTCCCATTGATTCCAATGAGGCATTACGCTCAAATCGGGGCTACATTTGCGCACATAGCCCATCCGGAGAGAGAGCGTATGCAGAAGAACAAGCGGCCCATCGGCATTTGGGAGGCCCAGCCATGAAGCGAAGAATTGCCTGCGTTAACGACGAACTGGAGGATGGTGGCAGGATCCTGCCCTCTCCAGGCCGAGGTTGCACTTTTGGCGATCCCGCTCGCCAGACAGCGATGATCGGAGGCCAGGCATACTGCGAAGCCTGCAAGAGCACTGGCACGATTGCCAAGGCCGGCGGGCCACGCCGGATGCAGTTCATGGGCGAGATTGCCCTGGACGGCGATATTGTCCTGTGCCGGTGCCCGACGCCGCCGCGCATTGTTGCTCTGCTTGCCGGCGAAAAATGGTTCGACGATATGGGCGCACGCAATGGCGCACCCGCGGCCATCTCCCCCGCACAGAGCATATTTGCGGCATCCAACCCGCAGTACGACCAACAGATCCAGCTCATCAACGAGCAGACGGGGCAACCGTTGGCGCGCGTGAGATATCGCCTCATCGGTGAGCTGGGTACGTTTGACGGCCGCACTGACGAACAGGGGATGAGTGAGCGCGTCGCCAGCGACACCGCATCGACCATGAAGATCGAAATCTTGGGGGCCGGGCGCCTGATGCGGCCGATCAAGACGGTTAAGGTGCAACATACGTCTATCGAGGACCGGGCGCCGGTCAAGGTCTATCTGTTACAGCCCCGCGGCACGCTGTATTGGGGCAGTGCCGAGCTGGACGGCGGATATGTTCAGCCGCTGCTCGATGCGTTCCGGAAGGCGGGGATTGCGCACTGCTTCGCTGGGCTGACCCATGCCGCTGGCGCAGCCATGCCAAATGGAAACGAATTCGCTGGCACATTGCTTGACGCTATCCATTCGGGAATGCCGATCCGCTCGCGCGACGACAGCGAGTGGACGATTGCGGGCGGTATAGCGATGGAGGCTCCGCAGTTCAACCTGATCGGCTACAGCTACGGCTCTCTCCTGGCCGCGCAAACCGCATGGTCATATGCCCGTGCCGGCCACGTGATCGACCATTTGGTACTGGTGGGCTCACCGATTGAGGCGGGGTTCCTTTCACACCTGCGCAACCACGAGAACATCCGCAAGACCATCGTTATCGATCTGGAGCCGTTCGGAGACCCGATCTACGCCGGAATGCCTTGGCGCGAGCTGGTTGAATCGGTGCCGATGCTTGAGAGCCAGATGCTCGCCGGCAAGTGCGAGGGGCACTTCTACTATGCCCATGTTGTGAGAGACAGCCCGAAACGATGGGCTGCGCTCGCCGAGCGTGTTGCGGCGGAGGGCCTTAGATGACTACGCGCACCAAGGCCCTTGTGCGCATCGTCCCCGGCCTCGGAGCACTTCTCGCTCTCGATGGGCTCGGCCTGGCCGTGGCTACCATCCTGGTGACAAACTGCGTGCTCCGCCCGCCATGGGCACAGCATCAACAGATGCGCACTGCGACCCGCAAAGATGAAGTCACGCTCGTCACACTCTTCCGATGAACAGCCTCTTCTAGCGCTGCGCCACGGCCTCGAAGCGCGCCGCCACGACATTGTCGGCCCCGAGCAGATCGAGCTGGTGGCCCGCGATGCGATAGCGCCGTACGGTTTCCAGGGCGCGCAGGATCTGCGTTTCCTGGGCCATGCCCTGTGCGCAGGCCATCATGGTGCCTGCCAGGCCTTTGATGCGAAGCTGGTCCCCATCGACTTCAAAGCCGCCCATCAGGCTGTTGCAGCCGCCATTGCCTGACAGTCGCGCTTCGTCGGTGGCAAGGATCAGGTGCGGTTCCCGCTGGTGCTCCGCCACGCTGACCGGCGCATCGCCTATCCGCGTGAGCTTCCAGTAAGTCCCGCGCAACGGACTGTCAGGCACCTGGGCGGATGGTTTCCCCTCGCCCCTCGAAGCCGATACCAGCTGCAACTGGAGTGGCGCATTGCTGCCGTCGAGCGCCGGGACATGCGTGTCGGTGGTGAACAGCAACCGGCCGTGCTGCCGGATCACCGCCCGCACGGCGTAGCGATGGCCAGGTTCAATCGCCTGGTCTTGGTAGGCAACCCCGAAATGAAAGGGTGGCTGGCCCGCCGGATCCAGCGTGGAGCGGCCGATAACCTTGGCTGGCGCTCCGGCGCGCGATACGTCTTGCAGCGTGACTTCAAACACGGCATCGGGAGGCAACGCGATACGCTCGCGATAAGCCGCCGTGCCCGTCACGGTGCCGGCCAGCGCAGGCAACGCCAGGGCGGCAACGATCGCTGCAAGAGTTTGGCGTACGGGGTTCTTCGACATGGTTTTCTCCGTTCTCGGGTTCATTGGGTTGACTCGTGAAGCCTTCACGCAATCACGACTATGTAGTTTTCCGGACAACTGCTGACTATATGCCACGCGTCGAGCCTGCACCTTCCGTTTCAGGATTCCGCAGCGTCCACGTCGATGCAATAGGCCTACATAACACACTTCTGGCGTAACGCTTTTGCCGGGCATCAAACTCGCGGTTATTCCCCAAAACTCGCGATCACACAATGCAGCGGGAATCAGGCCGGCAGCACAAAGTACAATGACGGCCCTTCACTCGGTCCTGAATCAACCGGTCACCCACTGATGATCACGTATTGAGTTTCACTTCGCATCCGATTGGGAGTATTCATGCGAAAAAGCGTTACCCCAGCCGTTCATCCCGTACGCTGTGTACTGGGAAAACGAGCAATGAAATGTAGCAAAAATATAACAAAGACACGCACTTTACACAGGCCTGCATGGCAATGCCATCTCGATGCCGTGCGATTGAAGCCTTCGGCCGCCGCGTTGTTATTTTTCCTGCTGCCTGGCATTGCGGCCGCCGATGGTGCCCGGGACTGGATCAATCTCCCGATCGACACGAATCTGGTCTATCTCTACTACAACCATGTTCAGTCCAACACGCAGCTCGACACGACCCTTCCAGTGCAAGGTGTTGACACCACCATGAACATGGCGTTGGTCCGCTATGCGTATTCCTTTCCGGTTGCAGGCAAGACCGGCGGTATCCAGTTCCTGCTGCCCTACAGCTGGGCGACAGCCACCATCGATAGTTCCATTGCTCCGCTGGCTTCGCGCGAGTTCAGCAAGAACGGCGTGGGAGACCTGACCGTTGTGCTGGCAGCCAACCTGTTTGGCGCGCCGGCAATGACGCGCGAGGCATTTGCCAAGGCCACACCACAGACGCTTCTTACCGCGGCAGTCTTCCTCACCGTGCCCGTCGGGCAGTATGACCGGAACAAGCCGGTCAACTTCGGTGGAAATCGTTGGGTAGTCAAGCCACAGCTTGCATTCAACTATCCCTTTGGCAACTCGATGCTGTCCGTCAATGGCAATGTTTCGCTTTACACGGAGAACAGTGAATACTACAAGCCGGATGGCCACGGAAAGCTTCAGCAAGAACCGTTGGGGACGCTGGAGGCGCACTACAGCTACAGCTTCAACCGCGCGCTGTGGGCGGCGGTGGACATGGTCTATAGCAACGGTGGGCAGACCAGGATCAACGGCGTCAAGCAACACAACGCACAGGACACACTGAAGCTTGGTGTCAGCGGAAGCTTCAATTTCACCCCCACGGATGCCGTCTCGATGTCCTACCTCAAGACCGTCAGCACGCCTGCAGGCGCTGCGGATGTGAAAGTGTTTTCCATCAACTACAACCACGCCTGGTAGTGGGCCGACACCCTTTCCGTGAATACCGATAACGACAAAGAACTATAAACATGAAGAGAAAACCAGGTTCCCGGCGACGCCTTCTGGCAATGGCGCTTGCCCTTGCGAGCACCCCCGCACTCCTTTTTGCGCAATCCGCCCCGGCGCCTGGCAAACCCGCCACGGACCGGACCCGCCAAGCCAATGCCGCCATTCTCAAGGAACTTCCGTTTAACGACCGGACCGACTTCGAATCGGCGCAGCGCGGTTTCATCGGCACCACACCCAACCTGGTCATTCGGGCAGAGAATGGCAAGCACGCCGCCTGGAACTTGCCGGCATACGATTTTCTCAAGGCCGAGGGGGCGCCCGACACCATCAACCCCAGTCTGTACCGCATGGCTCAGCTCAATATGTTCAACGGGCTGTTCGCCGTTGTCGACCGCGTCTATCAGGTACGCGGCTTCGACCTGTCCAACATGACGATTATCGAAGGTGACACCGGACTTATCCTGATCGATCCGCTGATCAGCAAGGAAACCGCGAAAGCCGCGCTTGACTTGTATTACCAACACCGGCCGCGCAAGCCGGTCGTGGCCGTGATCTACACCCACAGCCACGTGGATCACTATGGCGGCGTCAAAGGCGTCGTGAACGAGGCGGATGTAAAGGCTGGCAAGGTAAAGATACTGGCGCCCGAGGGCTTCCTGGAAGAAGCGGTCAGCGAAAACATCTATGCCGGTACCGCCATGAGCCGCCGGGCCACGTATATGTATGGATCGCTACTGCCGCGCGGGGCGCAAGGCCAGGTCGATGGCGGGCTCGGCAAGAGCACCTCGCTTGGCGAGGTCACCTTGATCGCCCCCACCGATTCGGTAAAAAAGACTGGCGAGACACGCACGATTGACGGCGTGCAGATGGAATTCCAGATGGCGCCCAATACCGAAGCGCCTGCGGAAATGCTGATCTGGTTCCCGCAGTTCCAGATGCTCAACATGGCCGAAGATGCCACGCACACCCTCCACAACCTCTATACGCTGCGTGGCGCTCAGGTGCGCGATGCCAGGGAATGGTGGAAGACCGTCAACGAAGCGATCAATCGCTATGGCGTGCGCGCCAGGGCCGTGATCGCCCAACACCATTGGCCGACCTGGGGCGACGCCATCGTTCCGTTCCTGGAGAACCAGCGTGACATGTTCAAGTACCTTCACGACCAGACGCTGCATCTTGCCAACCAGGGCTACACGTCGGTAGAAATCGCGGAAATGCTGAAGCTCCCCGACAGCATTGGCAAGCAATGGTACAACCGGGACTACTATGGCACAGTCAATCACAATGCCAAGGCGGTCTACCAGCGTTACCTCGGCTGGTACGACTCTAATCCCGCAAACCTGTACAAGCTGCCGCCCACCGAGGCCGCCAAGCGTTACGTGGAGTTCATGGGCGGTGCGAAAAGCGCTATCGGGAAGGCCCGGCAATCGTTCCAGGAAGGCGATTATCGCTGGGTGGCGGAAGTGATGAACCACGTCGTCTTTGCCGATCCGGATAACAAGGAGGCGCGCGAGCTGGGGGCCGACGCGCTGGAGCAACTCGCCTACCAGACCGAGAGTCCCACGTGGCGTAACGAATTCCTGATGGGCGCCCTGGAATTGCGGCACGGCGCCGTCAAGCTACCGGGCTCCGGCGTGGCCTCGGCCGATACGGTAAATGCGATGACCGCCGACATGATCCTGGACTATGCCGGCATTCGCCTGAATGGGAGGAAGGCCGCCGGGAAGACGCTCAATGTCAACTGGCTCAATCCTGAAACCCACGAGCAATACGCGATCGAACTGCGCAATTCGGTCCTGATTTATACGCTCGGGAAACAGCTTCCCAAGGCGGATGTCACGATCACGACCAACAAGCTCGGCCTGGCAGGCGTGCTGGGCGGGGCGACCACACTGAGCAAGCTGTCGCAGGCGGGAAAGGCGAAGGTTGAAGGCGCAGGCGAAAAATTCGACGAACTCGCAGGCATGCTCGACACGTTCAGACCTGACTTCAATATCGTGACGCCATAATTCGCGCTGAACGATCCGGCGGCCAATATGGGAAGCGACGTCCGCATCCGCCGAGTTGTCCGGTCCCGGCGCTCTCCACTGGCGGAGAGCCTGCGCGGAACTTTTTCTGCGCATTTCCGGGCGGATGATGACCCCGGTTCTCCGGCGCGGCGGCCGACAGGCCCGCATTCGCGGTCATGGTTCGAATGCCACGTCGGGCGCATCCGTGGGCGTTGGCGACAGGATGCCGGTCTGGTGCCGACTTCCGACGCCGAGGCAGAGAAAGCCGAACTGTAGAGCCCGTGCCCCGGTAGGGTCGTCTTGCTTTTCGCCATTCTTTTGCCGACGCGCCAATGTAAGAAGTGATCGATATCCCACGCAGCGGAATACCATATGGCTTTTGCGCACAAAAGCCAACTCCACCCCAACGCCCACCTCAGTATCCACTGGTAGAATCGGCCCCCCTCAAACAAAAGCCAGCAGATCCGATACCGCACGTAAGTGCACTCCTGACTAACCGAGCCACATCCCCACCCCCACCGCATTCATCGTCGCCCGCCCACCCGCCAGCAGCCACAACTCACGGACTTGCGCCCCCACCACCGGGGATCCGCGGGACACCTCACATATATCCAAATCCCAATAACAGGCATGTCTGCGCCGTTATGAACGAATCCTGCGCCTCCCTTAGTCTTGCGCCATGTCGGACCGGCACCACCAGCACGGAGTGGCGAAGATCCGGCCGACAGCGACGTACCGCGGCAAATGCAGTGCCGGACGCGACACAACCCAGTGCGCGGCGGCCCGCAGACCTGCCCCGGTAACGACAACGAAAAAGCGAGACAGCCTGGAATACGAGCGGCGTAGCCGCCGCCCCAGTGCACCACAAAGGAGACACTCCGCCATGCTTGAGCAGCCGTTCCCCGGCCGTGCCGCCGCCCCCGGTACCGAAGCGATCGAGGCCAAGGCCATCGACACCATCGAGGCCATCGAAGTCAATGGCTTCCTTGACCGCTACTTCCAGATCAGTGCGCGCGGCAGCACTGGCCGGCGCGAGGCGCTTGCCGGCGTCACCACGTTCATGGCCATGGTGTATTCCGTGTTCGTGGTGCCGGGCATGCTCGGCAAGGCGGGCTTTGACTCCAGTGCCGTATTCGTCGCCACCTGCCTGACCGCGGCCTTCGGCTCCTTGCTGATGGGTGTGTGGGCCAGGCTGCCGATCGCCATCGGCTGCGCCATCTCGCTGACCGCGTTCACTGCCTTCGGGCTGGTGCTCGGGCAGGGTCTCTCCCCGGCCGTCGCGCTGGGTGCGATCTTCCTGATGGGCGTGGTGTTCACCGCCATTTCCGTGACCGGGGTGCGCTCCTGGATCCTGCGCAACCTGCCATCCGGCGTGGCGCACGGCACGGGGATCGGCATCGGTCTGTTCCTGCTGCTGATCGCGTCCAACGACGTGGGGCTCGTGATCAAGAATCCGGGCGCCGGCCTGCCCGTTGCGCTGGGCAAGATCACGGCGTTCCCGGTGGTGATGTCGATCCTTGGCCTGGCCGCGATCTTCGGGCTCGAACGCCGCAAGGTGCCCGGCGGCATCCTGCTGGTGATCGTCGCGATCTCCGCGCTGGGCCTGGCCTTCGACCCTGCCGTCAAGTTCTCCGGCGTGTTCGCCCTGCCCGCGCTGAGCGCGCCGGGCCATGCCACGCTGATCGGCTCCATGGACATCAAGGGCGCGCTGTCGCTGGCGGTGCTGCCCAGCGTGCTGGCACTGGTGATGACCGCCGTGTTCGATGCCACCGGCACGATCCGCGCGGTTGCCGGCCAGGCCGGCCAGCTCGATGCGAAAGGCCAGATCCCCAACGGCGGCCGTGCCCTGACCACGGATTCGCTGAGCTCGATCTTCTCGGCCTTTTTCGGTGGCGCGCCCGCCGCGGCCTACATCGAATCAAGCGTAGGCGTAGCCGCCGGCGCCAAGACCGGCCTGGCCGCGGTGGTAGTGGGCCTGCTCTTCCTGGCGGTGATCTTCTTCTCGCCGCTGGCCGGACTGGTGCCTTCGTACGCCACCGCTCCCGCGCTGATGTACGTGGGACTGCTGATGCTCAGCAGCGTCAGCAAGCTGCATATGGACGACATGGTCGACGCCATGGCCGGGCTGGTATGCGCGGTCTTTATCGTGCTGACCTGCAATATCGTYACCGGYATYATGCTSGGCTTCTGCACCCTGGTGATCGGCCGCGTCGTGGCCGGCGAGTTCCGCAAGCTCAATGTGGGAACCGTCAGCATCGCGCTGGCACTGGCCGTGTTCTACGGCGGCGGATGGGCCATCTGAGGCTTGACGGCCGCGGCGCGCGCCGCGGCCGTTGATGCAGGCGGCACCGCGCGGGCTGATGGCCCGCGCGCCGTTGCGGCAATGCCGCCCGCAATGCCAATTCCAGCCCCTGCTCCAGGTCAGCGATCAAATCCTCGGACGCTTCCAGGCCGATATGCAGGCGGATCACCGGCTCGGTGCCTCGCCAGTACGAATGCGTCGCCAGCCGTTCCGGCGCGGCCACCTGCACCAGGCTTTCATACCCGCCCCAGGAAGCCCCCAGCCCGAACAAGCGCAGCGAATCCACCAGCTTGCGCGCCGCCGCCGCATCGGCGCCGGGCAACGCGAACGACACCAGCCCGTTGGCGCCCGAGAAATCCCGCCGCCACAGCGCATGACCGGGGTCCGAGGGCAAGGCCGGGTAGAAAACCCGCCCCACCGCCTCATGCGCTTCCAGGAACCGCGCCACCGCCAGCGCGTTGCGATGATGCTGCGCCAGCCGTACCGCCAGCGTGCGGATGCCGCGCAGCGCCAGGTAGGCATCGTCCGCGCCGATGGCCAGCCCGAAGCTATCGTGGGTATCGGCAATCCGGTGCGCCAGCGCTTCATCCCTGACCACCACCGCGCCCTGCATCAGGTCGGAATGGCCGCTGATATATTTGGTCGAGGCCAGGATCGATATATCCACGCCCAGCGCCAGCGGCTGCAGCACGTGACCGGACGCCCAGGTATTGTCGGCGGCAACCACCACCCCATGCCGGTGCGCGATCTGCGACAGGCGCGGCAGGTCCAGCACCTCGTACAACAGCGAACTGGGCGACTCCAGGTAAAGCAGGCGCGTATTCGGACGGATCAGCGCGTCCACATCGTGCTGGCTGGGCGAGAAATAGCTGACCTCGATGCCCAGGCGGCGCAGCAGCGTCTGCTCCAGACGGCGCACCGGCGCGTAGACGCTGTCCGCCACCAGCGCATGATCGCCGGGCGAGAGCAGCGCCAGGAACGTCAGCGAGATCGCCGCCAGCCCGGAAGGCGCAAGGAAGGTACGGTTGCCGCCTTCCAGCGCGGCAATTGCGTCTTCCAGCGCGCGATGCGTGTCCATGCCCTGCCGGCCGTAGGAACTGACGCGCTCGCCGCGCGCATGGCGGGCACGGATATCGTCGTAGGCGTCGGTATTCTCGAAACGCACGGTGCTGGTCCGCACCACCGGCACATTGACCGGACCGTGGCCCTGGCTGAAGGGCGGCGTGCCGGCGTGGATCAGTTGGGTATCGCGATGATGGCTCATGGTTCTTCGATGGGGATTGGACCGGGCGGCGCTCAAACAGCAAAGCGCAGCTTGTCGAAAGAGAAGACGAAGGGATCGGCCGCCACGCGCGGCGCTGCGCCCAGCGCGCGGTTGAGAAAGGCGCGCGTGCGCTCGCTGCGCGGTTCGCTGAAGATGCGGCGCGCCGGGCCATGCTCGACGATCCGCCCGCTCTCGGTGAAATACACTTCGTCGCTGATCTCCTCGGCAAAGCGCATTTCATGCGTGACCAGCAGGCAGGTCAGGCCCTCCGCCACCAGGTCGCTGATCACGTTCAGCACCTCGCCCACCGTTTCCGGGTCCAGCGCTGAAGTCACCTCATCGAACAGGATCAGCTCGGGCTCCATCGCCAGCGCGCGGGCAATCGCCACGCGCTGCTGCTGGCCACCGGAAAGCTCGCCCGGATAGGCGCCCGCCTTGTCGGCCAGGCGCACCTTGCGCAGCAGCTCGATGGCGGTAGCCTCGGCCTCGGCCCGGCCACGCCCCAGCACGCGCAGTGGCGCGATGGTGAGATTCTGCAACACGGTCAGGTGCGGAAACAGGTTGTACTGCTGGAAGACAAAGCCCACCCGCTTGCGCAGCGCGATGCGCTCGGCCTCGCTGCGCAGCTCGCGCACCGCCACGCCGCCCACCGTCACCGTGCCCTGCTGCGGGGCCAGCAGGCCCGTCATGCAACGCAGGATGGTGGACTTGCCCGAGCCCGACGGGCCGATGATGGACACCGCCTGCCCGCGCCGCACTTCCAGGTCGATGCCCTTGAGCACCGCGTTGCCGCCGAACGCGAGGTGCACGTCGCGCAGCGCAACCAGCGGCGCTGGCGTGGGGACCGCGGACAACACGGGTCCGCCGCTATGTTCAGGCAACAGCATGTTTTTGTTCCAGGAAACGGGTGAAGCGCGAGATCGGGTAGCACCAGGCAAAGAACATCGCCAGCACGATGAAGTAGATCAGCACGGTAAAAGCGGTCTGGTTGACGGTATTGCTGGCGATCTGCGCGGTATCGAGCAAATCGTGCACGCCCACCAGCGAAGCCAGCGCGGTGCTCATGGTGAGTGTGGCGTACAGGTTCATCCATGGCGGCAGCATGCGCCGCACGCACTGCGGCCCGACGATCAGCCGCAGGATCTGCCAGCGCGAGAACGCCATCGAGCTGGCCGCCTCCCACTGCGTGAGCGGGATCGACTGCACCGCGCCACGCAGCACCTCGGCCACATTGGCGCTGGCCGGCAGCGCCAGTCCCACCACCACCTTGAGCCAGTCCGGGAACGGCACGATATGGCTGCCGATGTTCAGCTCGAACGGAAAGACATAGGTGGAGAAGTAGATCAGCACCAGCCACGGCGCATTGCGGAACACCTGCACATAAAGCTGCGCCGGGCGCCACAGCAGCGCCAGCGGCGACAGCCGCAGCGCGCCGACCAGCAGCCCGCCAGCGGTGCCCAGCGCGATCGCCAGCAGGCTCACGCCGATATTGACCAGGAAGCCGCGCGCCAGCGCCGGCGACCATTGCCACGCGCTGGCCAGCGCCCGCGCCAGGTCCGGATGGCGGGTGGCGGCCAGCGCCACCGCCACGAGCGGCAGGAGCCACAGCAGGCTGGCGAAGCGGCCCACGCGCGGCCATGCCGGCGCGCCGCGGAAAATGGAATCAGCGGTCGCCATAGCCGGGCATCCTCAGCCGAAGTTCCAGCCAGTTGCCGGCCTGGCTGACCACCCAGGTCAGCAGGCCAAAAAACAGCAGCAACAGCACCATCAGTTCCAGCACGTTATCGCGCTGGGTCCAGATCATGATGGAGGCATAGGTGATATCGCCCACGGCAATGGCCGACGCCACCGCCGTGGCCTTGACCAGATCCACGGAGTTGTTGACCAGGGCAGGCAGCGCGAAGCGCACCGCCAGCGGCAACTGCACCCGCCACAGCAAGGTGCGGCGGTCGAAGCCGAGCGAGGCCGCCGCCTCCAGCGTGACCCTGGGCACCGCTTCGATGCCCGCGCGCAAGGCTTCGGCATGGAACACACCCTTGTGCAGCGACAGCACCACCACCACCCACAGGAACGGGGTGAGCGGATTGCTCCGCTGCGCATCCTGCAAGGCATGGGTGATCAGCATATTGAGCACGAGGAAGGCGCAATAGAGCTGCACCAGCGTGGGCGTATTGCGCGTGACCTCCACAAAGGCGCGCGTGGCACCGGCCAGCAATGGCCGGCGCGAAGTCAGCAACGCCGCCATGGCCACCCCCGCCACCAGGCTGCCGGCCAGCGCGCAGACCACCAGTTGCACGGTGACCCATGCGCCATGCACGAAGGAAGCGCGGTCATAGGCATCGGCAAGAAATGCATAGTTCAGGCCGAAGCGGCGCGCCACCTCGATCCCCCAGGCAATCGCTGCATCCATCAGGAACGGCCGCCCTTGAACTTGTCGTGCAGTTCGGTCAGCGCAGGCGAAGGCGGCTGGATGCCGGCCTTCTTCTCGGTAGCCACCAGCCAGCCGCTGCGATGCCAGTTCTGCACGATGCGGTCGACGGCCTGGATGGTGTCCTGCTCGCCCTTGCGGGTCCAGATCACGGTGGGCGCGGGGTTCAGTTCCGGCAGCACGATGCGGTAGTTCTGCCACTCGGGATTGCCGCGCACCAGCGGTTGCAGCAGCGTGTTGTCGTGCACGGCGCCGGCGCAGTTGTCGCCGCGCAGGGCCAGCAGCGATTCCGCCGAGCCCTTGAAGCCCTTCGGGATGGCGCCGTATTCCACCTGTACCGGCCGCGTATAGCTGCTGCCTTGCGAGATGCAGACCGTCTTGCCCTTGAGGTCTTCCCAGCGGCGGATATCGCTCTGCCTGGGCACGATCACGGCGCCGCCCACGCGGTAGTAAGGCGTGGGCACGTGGCCGAGCTGCTCGCCGCGATCGGCGTTGTATTCCATCGATGCGATCAGCACATCGACCTTGCCTTGCTGCAGGAACTGCACGCGGTTGGAGGGCTGCACCTGCACCGTTTCCAGCTCCACGTTGAGTTGCCTGGCGAGATCCTGCGCAAGCTCCGCGTTAAAGCCCACGGGTTTCTGCGTGGCGGGATCGATCGAGCCGAAAGCGCTGCCGGACAGCATGACGCCGACCACGATCCTGCCGCGCTGGCGGATCTTGTCGAGCGTGGCGTCGGCATGGGCGGCGCCGGCGAGGAAGGTACCTGCCAGCATGGCAGCGGCGAGGACGATGGGACGCGGGGAACGCAGGGGAAAGATACGGGTCATGGTGTGTTCGAGTTCTTGTAGGCGAAGTCGTGTCTTGCGCGAATGGCATGCCGCCGGAGGGGCTGGCTGGAGCGTCCGGTGCGCCATGCGGTCAGCAAACTGTACCCATGCGCCGATGAACACGGAACGAATCATTGAGCCCATCGTTATGCGCTGCGCGTTGCCGGTCGCAGTGCCGCCAGGCCGGGCCACACCGCATATCCATGCGCGGAAAGATTCGTTGGCCTTGCCCGCCGCGCTTTCTAAGCTTTGCGCTCGATTCGCCTCCGGCCACATCCCATGCAACGCCGCACTGTGCTCCGCACCCTCTCCTGCCTTCCTGTCGCTGCCGGCGTGGCAGCCATCGCAGGCGTTCCGTTCCACAGCCACGCCACGCAAGCCGCGGAGGCCTTTCCCTCGCGTCCCGTGCGCATCGTGGTGCCGGTGGCTCCCGGCGGCAGCGCCGACAAGCTCGCGCGCACGCTGGCCCTCAAGCTCAGCGAGAAATGGGGGCAGCCGGTAGTGGTGGAAAACGTGGTTGGCGCCAGCGGCACCCTGGGCGCGGCACAGGTGGCAAGGGCCAGGCCTGACGGCCATACGCTGCTGCTGGGCGGGGAAGGCGTGACGCTGAATGCCTCGCTGTTCAAGACGCTGCCCTATGACACGGGCCATGCGTTTCGCGGCGTGAGCAAGGCGGTGGTCAATCCGCAGATCCTGGTGGCGCGGCCGGACCTGGGCGTGCGCAGTCTCCAGGATTACATCGCGCTCGCGCGCAAGAAGCCAGGCGAACTGACGCTTGGCCTGCCGGGCAACGGCGGCATAGCCCACGTCGCGCACGAAATGCTGTCGCGGCAGGTCGGCATCAAGGTCAACTACATTCCGTATGCCGGTGGCGCACCCGCCACGGTGGACTTGCTGGGCGGGCATATCGATGCCACGCTGATCACGCTGGCGGCGGTCACGGACTACGTGCGCTCAGGGCGCCTGACGGCGCTGGCGGTCACGACGCCTTATCGTTCGAAGGCACTGCCGCAAGTGCCGACCATGGCGGAAGCCGGGGCCGCCGGCTTTGCGGTGGAGAGCTGGCAGGGGCTGATCGCGCCCTCGGCCACGCCGACGCAGGTGGTGGAGCGCATCAGCCGCGATGTGGCGGCGGTGCTCAATGTGCCGGCCACGCGTGGGCAGTTGGAGGATGCGGGATATGTGGTGGTGGGTTCGTCGGCGCAGGAGCTGGACGCTACGCTGTCGCGCGATTTGCCGAAGTACGCTTCCGTGATCGCGGCTTCGGGGATTTCGTTGCGTTGAGGCGGGAGGGAAAGCGCTCACGTGATGTGAGCGCTATCGGTATGGCGGTATATGGCGCGCGCGCCCTCTCCCCGCGCTCAGCCCTGCCGATAGTCCACCAGCCGCACCGGCAGATCGCCATCGCGTTCCAGCTGATCGACCAGGCCGATCTCCCAGTTCAGGTAGGCATGCATCTCCGCCTTGCGGCGGTTCTCGTCCTCATAGGCATAAGCGCTGTACCACGCGTCTTCGTCACCGGTCAGCACGCGCGCCGCGGCAGCGCTACCCGCCCCCGCCGGTTCAACAGGCAGGCCCAACGCCTGCCAGCGCGCATTGCCGCCGAGCAGTGCCCGCACGTCGCGCCCGCTGGTGCGGCGCAACTCTGCCGCAACCGCCTGCGCCAGCACGCCGTCCGATGACGTCACGACGATGATGTCTTCGGCCTCCCCGTGCTCCAGCACCAGCGCCACCTTCTCCGGTGTGGCAAACCAGGCGCCAGGCACATGGCCGCGGCGGAATGCAAGGCTGCTGTCCACGTCGGCCACGCTTACCCCGCCCCGCGCTTGCAACTCGGCGAGCGATGCCACCTCGATCCAGGGCGCCTCCACCTCGGAGGCACGCAGTACGCGCACGGGCTCCGGCCCGGACTCGCGCGGCGCCAGCGGCGCGGGACGGAACAGGTAGACCTCATGCCCGCTGAACTGCGCCAGCCACGCGGCCGTGATCTGCGCGCGCACGCCATCCCAGTCGGCCAGCACGATGCGGGCGCGGCGGGTGCCGGCGTAGGCGTCGGTGGCCTGCACCAGTTGCCCGCCGGGCGCGCTGCGCCAGCCGGGCAGGTGCCCTGCCGCGTATTCCTCGGGCGAGCGCACGTCGAAGCGGTACAGCGTGCGTGCGCCGGCTTGCTGCTCGAAGGCGGCCAGCTGCGCCGCATCGATATGCCGCACGCCGGCGCGTTCGGCCACCCGCGCCGCACGCTCGCGCGCGGCCGCCTGGGCCGCATCGCACGGCTGCGGCGCGAAGCGGGTCTGGCCGTGGTCCAGCTTGTAGCCCGCCAGCAGCCAGGCCATGGTGCCGTCCTTGAGCGACACCACGCGATTGGGAATGCCCGCGTTGATCAGCGTCTGCGCGCCCACGATGCTGCGCGTGCGGCCGGCGCAATTGACGACCACCAGCGTGGCGGGATCGGGCGCGATCTCGCCGATGCGGTAGACCAGTTCCGCGCCGGGGCAGTCGACCGCGCCGGGAATGCTCATATTCTGGAATTCCGTGAAGGGGCGGCTGTCCACCACCACCACGTTGTCGCCGCGCTCCTGGTAGAGCCTGAGCGTCTCGGCGGTGATCCACGGCGTGCGCAGCTCATGCTCGATCACCTCGCCGAAGGCCTTGCTTGGCACGTTGGTGCCGCTGAATACCTCATAGCCCGCCGCCTGCCAGGCGCGCGTGCCGCCTTCCAGCACGGAGACGTTCGTATAGCCGAAACGCAGCAGCTTGGCCGCGGCCGCGTGGGCGATATCTTCCGCCAGGTCCGTCACGACGATGCGCGTAGTCCGGCGCGGCACCAGGCGGTCGATCGTGGTCTCGAGCCGGCCCAGCGGCGCGGGCACCGCGAACAGCAGGTGCTCGCGCGAGAATGCACCTTCTTCGCGCGCGTCCAGCACGGCCAGTTCCTCGCCCGCTGCAATGGCGCGCTTGAGCGCGGCCGGGCTCACCAGCGGATGGCGGATCAGCGCCGGCGCGGCAAAGGTGCGGCAGGTGTACTGGGTGCCGTCCTCGGGCACGGGCTCGAACTTCACGCGAGCGGCGAGGCGGGTCAGCGTGAGGCCGTAGAAGTGCAGGTGCAGCCCGGGCGTGTCGCCGGTCAGCTCGATGGTATGCACATCGGCTGGCGACAAGGTGATGGCATTGCCCGCGCGCACGTCGAGCTGGCGCAGCGGCTCCAGCGTGTCCTGGCCGGGCCTGCTGCCCTGGCTGCGGTGGAAGATGACATTGCGCTCGACGCCGCGCACCCCGGCGATCACCGCCCAGGTGGTGTGGTCGTGCGGCGGCTGCGCCTTGCCGGGCAGGCCGGCGGAAGCGAACAGCGCGAAGCCGCCGTCCGGATCTTCCGCCAGCCGGTAGATCGCGGCGGGCCGTGCCGTGTCCACGGGGAAGTGCTCGGGCGGGAACAGGTGCGCCTGGCCGGCCAGCGCCACCAGTTCGTCGGCCAGCGCGGCCAGCGGCGCCCTGTCGGCGGCCTGGCGGGCGGCGATCTTGCGGGCGCGGGCGATAAAGGCCGCGACGGCGGCGGCGCGGGCATCGCTTACGTCGCCGGCGGCCGCGTCATCGACAAGGGTCTGGGTCAGGTCGGTAATGGTCATGGCGAGGGATTTTCGTGAATGCTGGGAGAGTGCGGGGACAGTGCGCGGCTTGCGCGGCCAATGGCTTGCCCGCGCACCGGACACTAGAGCCTAAGAGAAGTTGCGCCGCCGGCTAACGAATCAGATCGCAGATCGTTATGCCGTGGCCGCCGCGCATGGGTGCGCTTCGCCCGCCGGCACGGCTTCGCATATGCATCGTCGATATTGTTCGTTCTTGCGCAGCCTCGTATTCCTTAGAGTAAAGGCCTGCCGCCACCCGCCGCGGCTTCGCACCGACCAAGGACTCCCCATGACGACCCGGAACCAGCGCACTGCCGCCATTGCCACCACCCTTGCCGAGGTCCGCGCACTGACCGCGCAGCGCGACATCGACCGCGCCACGCTGGCACAGGTCGCCGCGGTCCTGCAGAACCTGGCCAGCCGCAAGGACCTGTTCGGCTTTGCCGACTTTCCGCCGCCCGGCGATGGCGCCACCACCTCCACCCGCTACCGCCTGAGCGAGGAAGGCCAGTTGCCGGCGCTCTACCTCAACTCGATCGTGCCGGGCAAGAAAACCATCCCGCACAACCACGACACCTGGGCCGTGATCGTGGCCGTGCAGGGCGATGAACTCAACCGCGTCTACCGCCGCACCGACGACGGCAGCAACCCCGAGCGGGCCAGCATCGAACTGGAGCGCGAACTGGTGGTGCGCCCGGGCACGCCGATCAGCTTCCTGCCGCAAGACATCCACAGCATTCACGTGGTCGGCGACGCGCCGACACTGCATTTCCACCTCTACGGCCGTCCGCTCGAAACCCTGACGGGCCGCATCGGTATCGAGCCGGAAACCGGGCGTATCGTCAACTACAACGCCACCCAGTTGAACCGCAGCGAAAAGATCGCCGCCTGAGGCTGCAATGGACAGCGCCCTAACCCCCTTCTTCACGCAGAGCAATCCATGACCCGATCCATCGATGCCGCCGCCCTGCGCGGCTGGCTTAACGACGGCCAGCCGCTGGCGCTGTTCGACGTGCGCGAGCACGGGCAGCATGGCGAGGGCCATCCCTTCTTCGCCGTGCCGCTGCCCTACAGCCGGCTGGAACTGGACGTGGCGCGCCTGGCGCCGCGCCTGGGCGAGCGCATCGTGCTGCTCGACGACGGCGACGGCGTGGCCGGGCGCGCGGCGCAACGGCTGGCGGCGCTGGGCTACCGGGACGTCACGCTGCTGGCCGGCGGCGCGCCGGCCTGGGCTCTGGCCGGCTTCACTTTGTTCAAAGGCGTCAACGTGCCGTCCAAGACGTTTGGCGAACTGGTGGAACACCTGCAGGAAACGCCGCGCCTGAGCGCCGCGGAACTGGTAGCGCGCCGCGCCGCCGGCGAGCCCCTGGTACTGGTGGACGGCCGCACCTTCGATGAACACCAGAAGATGACCATCCCCGGCGCGCACAGCCTGCCCAACGGCGAGCTGGCCTTGCGCCTGTCCGCCCTGCTGCCGGATGCACGGACCAYCGTGGTGGTGCACTGCGCCGGGCGCACGCGCAGCATCATCGGGGCCCAGACGCTGCGCAACCTCGGCCTGCCCAATCCGGTGCTGGCGCTGGAAAACGGCACGCAGGGCTGGTACCTGGCCGACTACGCGCTGGAACACGGCAGCCAGCGCCGCTACCCGCCAGCCCCGGCAGCCGGCGAGCTGGCCGAGGCGCGTGCGCGCTCGGCCCGGCTGCTGCAGCGCGACGGGCTGCCCGCGCTGTCGGCCACGCAGGCGCAGCAGTGGCTGGACGACGACCGCCGCACCACCTACCTGCTCGACATCCGCACCGCGGAGGAATTCGCCCAGGGATCGATCGACGGCGCACAGCATGCGCCCGGTGGCCAGCTGGTGCAGGCCACCGACCAGTACATCGGCGTACGCGGCGGCCGCGTGATCGTGTTCGACGACGACGGCGTGCGGGCGCCCGTGGTGGCGAGCTGGCTGCACCAGATCGGCTACGAGAGCGCCGTGCTGGCCCATGGCGTCAATGCCGCCGTCAAGGCACCCGCGCCGCCGCGCACCCTGCCCGCCCATGCCCTGCCGGTGCTCGACGCCAACCTGCTGCGCGCTCTGTATGCCGAAGCGCCCGATGCGCTGCGCTTCGACCTGCGCGACAGCGCCGAATACGCACGCGGCCATGCCAAAGGCGCAGCCTGGTCGATCCGCCCGCGCCTGCCGGCCACGCTCGACCGCCTCGGCGCCACGCACGACCATCCGGTCATCCTGATCGCCAGCGAGCCGCATATTGCCAACCTGGCCGGCCTGGACCTGCTGGCCGAAGGCTACCGGCACGTGTATCGCCTGGCCGAGGGCTACCAAACCTGGCAAGCCGCGGGCCTGCCCGAAGCAACCGAACCCACGCCGCTGCCCCCCGAGACGCGTATCGACTACCTTTTCTTCGTGCACGACCGCCACGAAGGCAACAAGGACGCCGCCCGCGCCTACCTGGCCTGGGAAACGGGACTGATCGCCCAGTGCGCGCCGGACGAGATCGGCCGCTTCCGGATCCCGGCACCCGCCGCGCTGGCGTCGGCCCGTCACAAGACCGCGTGAAATCATTCGCCATTGGCTTTGGCCACCCCGGAAGCGTTGCGCTCGGGCGTTGGTATCGACTCGCGGGCAATTCGCCTGCCGTTGATTGTTATTTAATAATAATTACCAATAAATTATGTAATACCATAATACGTAGACAGCTTGTGCTATGATATTTCATATCTTTTTGATGTGAAACTATGCTATGCCATCCTTCTACGACCAGCTTCAGGCCCGCCGCGCCGCACGGAAGTCCTCGCTTGGGGACGTGGCGCGGCTGATTGGCATGGCGCCGTCGAATCTCACCACGGCACTGAGCGGCCGGCATGATGTGCGCGCCTCCACACTCGAAGCCGTGGGCGCGGCGCTTGATGCGGAATGGGTGCTGGTGCCCCGCGAGCACCTGCTCGCCGTGCGGCGCCTGATCGAAGGCAAGGACAGCGGCCCGGACCGCGAAGCCAGGACATCGGTCGAGATGTTCCTGGAGCAGGAACCGTGAGCCCCGGACTGCGCCCCCGCTACCTGGAGGTACACCTGCACGGCGTACTGTGCGGCTACCTGTGCGAAGTCGAGCGCACCTGCCGCTTTGTACCCGCGGAAGCCTTTCGTGGCGACCCGTTGCGGCCCACGCTCAGCCTCTCGCTGACCTTTCCCGGCAATGACACGCTGACCGCGGCGGTACTGGCCAACCCCTTCCACCCCGCGCTCTACAACACCAACGGCGCGCTGCCGCCCTATTTCGCCGGGCTGCTGCCCGAAAGCGAATTGCGCAAGCGGCTGGAAGCCACACGCCATCATCCCGAGGACCGCGACGATTTCGGCATCCTGGCCGCCGCCGGCGAGGACCTGCCCGGCGCGGTGGTGGTGCGCCCCGCGCCCATCGACGCCCTGCCCGCGCACGTACGCACGGTTGGCGTGACGGGTGGCGCGGACAACCTGGAAATTGCCGTCATCGAAGGCGCCACCGAAGGCGCGGCCTCGGTCTCGGGCGTGCAGAACAAGATTGCGCTATCCACCGCGCATGCCGGCAAGCGCTACACCATGCCCACCCACGGGCACCTGTCGGACCTGATCGCCAAGCTGCCCACGCGCAACGACGACAGCCAGGTCTTCAACGAATACGTGTCGATGCAACTGGCACAGGCCGCCGGCGTGGCGGTCGCGCCGTGCCGGCCCGCGCCGCTGGCCGCCATCGAGGTGGAAGGCATGGCCGAAGCCCTTGGCGCGGATCTGCACTTCCTCGCCGTGGACCGCTTCGACCGCGAGCCGGGCGGACGCGTGCATGCCGAGGACGGTTGCCAGTTGCTGACCCGCATGCCCAATCGCAAGTACGCCGGCCGCGACGCCTACGCCGTGCTGGTGCAATTGCTGGAGCGGCTGAGCGTGCGCGGGATCGAGGATGTGCGGCAGTTCTTTATCCGGCAGGCCGTCAACACCCTGCTGGGCAACAGCGACGCCCACCTGAAGAACTTCTCCTTCCTGTACCGCAACGGCATCGCGCCAGAGCTGTCGCCTGCCTACGACATCGTCAGCGTGGCGGCCCTGCCGGGCTTTGCCGGCTTCGGCCAGAACGTCGTCATCGACCGCCAGCAGCGCGTGCAAACCCTGCAAACCTACCGCGAGTTCGCGCGCGAGGCGAAAATCGCCGGGCGCATCGCCACCGCCGCCGTCAAAGATGCGGTGGCCATGGCCCACGAGCGATGGCCCGCCTTGCTGGAACAACTACCGGCTCCGGCGGGCATGCGCGCGGTGGTGCTGGAGCGGCTGGCGACGCTACCGCTGGCACGGCGCAAATAGACGGCACTCGAAAAGCGGACCCCGCCTCAGGCCAGCAGCCGGTACGCCAGCCGTGCCGCCACCCGCGCGCCCTGATGATCGCGGTCGTAGTTGGGGTTGTACTCGGCCAGGTCGGCCACGCGCAACTTGCCGCTGCGCCGCACCTCGCCCACCAGCGCCTCGACTACCGCCAGCGGCACGCCAAAGGCAGCAGGCGCCGAGACGCCTGGCATGACGGCGGCCGGCAGCGCATCCAGATCGATGGTGAGATAGACATGCCCGGCCAGGGCCATGCGCTCCCTCAACGCGGCCAGGCGAGCATCGAGATGCCGTTCCTGCAAGTCGACATCCTCGACGTAAGACACGCCCAGTTCGTCGGCCCGGGCAAACAGGGCCGGGGTATTGGCGAGACGGCTCACGCCCAGGCAGACATAGTCGAACGGCTGCCCGCGGCGCGCACTCTCGCACGCGATCTGGTCGAACGGCGTTCCGGAACTTGCTGGCCGGCTGGTACGCAAGTCGAAGTGTGCGTCGATATTCACGATCAGCAGGCGGCCGTCGTCGCCGGCGGCATCCAGATGCGCCCGCAACCCCTGCCAGCTGCCCCAGGCGACTTCGTGGCCGCCGCCCAGCACCAGCGGCAAGCCGCCGCCATCCAGCACGGCACGGACCGCCCCCGCCAGGCGTTCCTGGGCGGCTTCCAGTGCATCGTCTTCGCAGATCACGTTGCCGGCATCGTACAAGGCCGGCAGTCCGTGCGCCGGCACATTGGCCAGGGCGCGGCGGATTGCATCCGGCCCCTGCGCCGCGCCGGCGCGGCCTTGGTTGCGCAGCACGCCGGCATCGCAGGCGAACCCAACCAGCACCGGCGATCCGGCCGGCAGCGGCGCGCCCGCGGCGCGCACAACATGGAACAAGCGCCTGGTATCGCCACGCTCGCCGGCGTCGGTACGGCCCTGCCAAAGAGACTCTGTCATTGCCATGCTCATTGCCGCGTCAGCACGGCTTGCAGGAAACCGCGCGTGCGCTCCTGCGTGGGCGCGGAGAAGATGACGGACGGCGGACCGGCTTCGATGATGCCGCCGCCGTCCATCACCACCACGACATCGGCGACCTCGCGGGCAAAGCCCATCTCGTGCGTGACCACCACCATCGTCATGCCTTCGGCGGCCAACACCTTCATCACTTGCAGGACCTCGCCCACCAGTTCGGGATCGAGCGCGGAGGTGGGCTCGTCGAACAGCATCACACGCGGCGCCATGGCGAGCGCGCGCGCAATGGCCACGCGCTGTTTCTGCCCGCCCGAGAGGCTGGCCGGCATGGCGTGCGCTTTATGTGCCAGGCCCACTTTCTCCAGCAGCGCCATCGCCTTGCGCTCGGCGTCGTCGCGCGAGGCGCCGCGCAGCATGCGAGGACCGAGCGTGACATTGTGCAGCACGGACAGGTGGGGAAACAGATTGAAGGACTGGAACACCATCCCGACTTCCGTGCGCAAGCGGTTCAGTTCAGGGTCGGCGATCAGCTGCCCCTGATCGAGCAGCCTGGTGCCACAGATCTCGATGGTGCCGCTCTCAGCCTGCTCCAGGCCGTTGCAGCAGCGCAGGAACGTGCTTTTGCCCGAGCCGCTGGGCCCGATCACAACCACCACTTGCGACGGCTCCACATCGAAATCGATGCCCCTCAGTACCGTATGGTCGCCGAAGGATTTGCCCAGATTGCGGATCCGGATGATTGCGGAATCGCTCATTGCACCATGCCTCCCATACGCAGCCGTTGCTCCATGTGCCGCAGGAACAATCCCGCGGCGCTAGTCAGCAGCAGATAGACCAACGCGATCGCCAGGTACACCTCCAGCGAGCGGTAGGACACACTGATGATCTTCTGCCCTTCGTGCATCACGTCGTGAATGGTCAGCAGCGATACCAGTGCGGAGTTCTTGATCAATGCGATGAACTCATTGCCTAGCGGCGGAATCATGCGCACGATCGCTTGCGGCAGGATCACCGCGCGCATCGCCTGGCCTGACGACATGCCGATGGAACGCGCGGCTTCCATCTGACCCTTGTCGACAGACTGGATCGCGCCCCGCACAATCTCGGAGACATAGGCGCCGGAATAGATGCCCAGGCCGATCACGCCGCAAACGAATGCCGGTAGCAGGATGTCAAATTGCGGCAGCCCGAAGAACAGCAAGAACAGTTGCACCAGCAAGGGCGTGCCACGAATCGCGGTCACGTAGGCGGTACAGATGCCATACACGACGCGGCGCCGCGGATCGAGCCGGCCGATGCCAACCAGCAAGCCCATCACGCACCCGAGCACCAGCGCGCAGGCTGTCACCTCGACCGTGACCACGGCGCCGCGCACCAGGTCGGGCCAGCCGGCCCAGACCGGCGAGAAGTCCAGTTCCATGATGTCTTCCCGCCTTACTTATGCGCGGCGCCGAACCATTTCTGGATCAACTGCGCATAGGTGCCATCGGCCTTGAGCTTGGCCAGGGCGGCATTCACCGCGCGCGTCAGCTCCGGCGTATCCTTGCGCACCGCCATGCCGTACTCCTCGGTGGTCAGGGCTTTCTCGACCACGCGCATACCGCCGCGCGCCTTGACATATTGCATTGCGGCGGGCTTGCCGGTCACTGCCGCATCCGCGCGGCCAATCTCGACCAGGTTGAACATTTCCTGGTTCTTTTCGACTTCCACGCGCTGGACCTGCGGATAGTTCTCGCGCAGGAAATTGACTGACTTGGTACCGACCTGCACGCTTACCTTCTTGCCATTGAGATCCGCCGGGGTATTGATGGCGGTATTGCCAGTTTTAACCAGCGCGACCAGGCCTCCGGTGTAGTAGGGATCGGTGAAATCCACCACCTTGCGGCGTTCCTCGGTGATGTAGATGCCGGACACCGCCATATCGAAGCGGCGCGAGATCAGGCCGGGGATCAGCCCCTTGAAATCGATGTCGGTCCATTCGACGCGCTTGCCCATCGTCTTGGCGAGCGCTTCGACCAACTCGACATCGAAGCCCGTGCGCTTGCCGTTCTCGACGAATTCCATTGGCGGGAAGGTGGCATCAGTGGCCACCCGCAGGACTGCATTGTCCTGGGCTCGCGCCAGGCCGGTGGCCAGGCTGAGGCCCATCAGGCCAATAAGCAGGCATTTGCGTCGAAGATTCATCAGTCGCTCCTCTCGTAGGTATTGGATTTCGTACTGGTTATTGCGTATTCGGTACCGGGCGCCAGGGTGCCGGGTACTAGAAGGCCTGGAGTCCGGCCGAGACTCTTCCTGCGGCCGACCTCGTCATCTCGATCAGGAGCGGCTCGCGCCCCTGCGTGCGGGTGGCCGGCGCCATCAGCGTGATGGAGCCGACCGCCGCTGTCTTCTCGCGCCGGCGGAACACCGGCACGCTGACGCCCCATACGCCGGCATCCACCTCGCCCTGGCTGACTGCATAGCCGGCCCGCTCGATGCCAGCAAGTTCGTCCAGCAATTGCTCTGCCTGCATGGCGTCCATATCGGGCAGGCCAAGCACGATGCGCCGGCGTGCGTCCTCGTGCATGAACGCAAGCAGGGACTTTGCCGACGCCCCCGCTCGCAATGGCACGCCGCGCCCCTTTTCAAATGAGCAACGCAGCGACTGCCGGCTCTCAATCATTTCCAGGCAAACCGCCTGATCCTTGGCCGCCACCACCAGCCCTACGCTCTCGCCGGTTTGCTGTGCCAGCCATTGCATTTCCGGCTGCGCTTCGCGCGCGAGGTGCGAGGCCATGTCAAAGCCAAGCGCCAGCTGCAGGCTGATCGGACCGGGCGCATATCGTCCGTCCGACTCCAGCACGAAGCCCCATTTCTTGAGCAGCACCAGTTGGCGATACAGCGTGCTCTTGGGCAAGCCGGTGGCAGCGCCCAGTTCGCGCACGGTCATCGGCTTGCCCTGCTGGGCCAAGGCGGCGAGCACGAACAGCACGCGATCCGCGCCAGCGGCGGGGTAGTTGGTTTCGGGGGCGTCGGTTTCGATCTGCATGGGACGAGAGCATGCGCGCGTTTTCCCGAATATCAAAACTGCGATTCCCAGCTCTTGGGAAAACGTGCCTAGGATTTACCCTAGCATCGAAATGGTTCTCCGCTTGCGTCCTCACCGGGGTTCTCCCGGATCCACTTCCCATGCCATGTACACGTCAAGCGCCAATCGCGGCGAAGAACGACTACCTGCGCGACATGGACGCAATGTCCCGGGCAGGCCTTGCGCCTGCCGGGTCAAGGGAACCCCTGTGGCAAGCCTCGCACCGCGCCGGCCCACGTGCCGGCCGCGGATCAACTCAACCCGTCCAGCACCAGGTGCTGTCCATGGATAGCCTGCGCGGCGTCCGAGGCGAGGAAGGCAATGGCGCGCGCCGCCGCCGCGGTCGAGACCCAGTCGCTCGGGTCGGCGGCCGGCATGGCCGCGCGGTTGGCATGGGTGTCGAGGATGCTCGGCGCGATGCTGTTGACGTTGACGCCGCCCCTGCGCACCTCGTGCGACAGGCTTTCCACCAGACGCTGCAGCGCGCTCTTGGACGCGCAATAGGCCCCCATCGCGGCGGCCCCGCTGGCCGCGCCGCGCGCCGTGACCGCCACCACCTTGCCTGCGCCCTGGGCAAGCATGGCGGGCACCAGGTGCTGCGTGACGGCAACCAGCGACCAGGCGTTGAGATCCATCATCCGCATCCAGGACTCCCGGCTGAGCGCATGGACGGACTCTCCCATCTCGAAGCCGCCAGCCACGTGCACCAGTACGTCGATACCCCCAAACGCATCGAGGATGGTGCGTGCCGCCACCGCCATGCTGTCCGGCGAGGTCACGTCGGCCGCCAGCAGCAAATGCCAGTCGGCGGCCTCGGGCACCGGTGGTTGTGCCCGCAGGGCGTCCACGCCCCGGTCGATCAGGGCTAACCGGGCCCCCTCGTCCGCGAACGCCTGGGTGACGGCCCGGCCTAGCGCACCGGCTGCGCCCGTGATCACGATGCGGCGCGGGGATGCTGACGAATCCATGGTGTTCTCCTGTGTCGTCGGGTAACGGATAGAGACAGACAGAGAGCGAGATGCCAAGGGCAGGCCCTGGCCGGACCGGCACCGGCTCCGCGCGCCCTCTCCAGCCTCCTAGTCACCATAGACCGCCGGCCTTCGCCTGGAAACCCGGCCCTGCACATTCGGGATGCCCACCCCCTGGCAGGCGGGCCGGACGCCACTGGACAACCCTGTCCGGAAACGTTGCAGAATCTTACAAACGATAATCATTATCATTTACAATTCGCCGCTTTAGCCACTCCCGCAGTACGATGCTCTCTCGCCAACTGATTGCCCCCGTTACCCTGGGTTGCCTGCTCTCCCCCGCCATGGCGCAGACCGCCACGGACGCCGTGCCCACCTTGCCATCCGTCACCGTCAGCGCCGCCGAAGATCCGCGCACCGATACCGGTTTTGCCACGCGCAGGGCGGCGAGCGTGACGAAGTCCGGCACCTCGGCGGCAGACAGCGCGCAATCGATCACCATCATCACGCGCGACCTGATGGACAGCCAGCAGGCGCAAACCCTGGGCGACGCACTGGGCAATTCCGCCGGCGTGGTCACCAACGTCTACGGCCGGCGCGGCTGGGACGACTTCATCATCCGTGGCCAGCGCGCGTCGGAATCCGTGTTCGTCGATGGCCTGCTGGTCGAGAGCAACAACCGCGTGGCGCAGGAACTGTTTGGCGCCGAGCGCGTGGAAGTGCTGAAAGGCCCTGCCTCGGTGCTGTTCGGCAAGGTGCAGCCGGGCGGCATGGTCAACATCGTCAGCAAGCGCCCCAGGCCCGAACTGTTCGGCGAACTGGGGCTCACGGTCGGCAACTAC
Organism: Cupriavidus sp. 01L45; assembly: GCF_056399885.1. Classification (NCBI taxonomy): domain Bacteria; kingdom Pseudomonadati; phylum Pseudomonadota; class Betaproteobacteria; order Burkholderiales; family Burkholderiaceae; genus Cupriavidus; species Cupriavidus sp. 01L45. The sequence goes on from NZ_JBFTSG010000037.1 coordinate 63,604, forward strand.
GGCCTGCGCCAGGTCACGGCGGACGTCGGCACGCCCTTGTCGGAAAACGGCAAGGCCGCGCTGCGCGTAAACGCCCTGGCGATGAACAGCGACGACCCGACCGACTACGTGTACTACCGCAACCGCTATATCGCGCCGTCGCTGTCGCTGGACCTTGGCGCGCGCACCGACCTGACCCTGCTGGCGAGCCATAACGAGCGGCAATACGTGCGCCAGCAAGGCTTGCCCGTGAACGGCACGCTGACCGCCAACCGCAACGGCACCCTGCCCAACAGCCGCTTTATCGGCGAGCCCGGACTGGCCCCGTACGACGGTGAACAGAACCGGCTGGGCTATGCGCTGACCCACCGCTTCGATTCCGGCTGGACGCTGAACCAGAATTTCCGCTGGCAGACGCTGTCGCTGACCGGCACGCTGGTCTCGGCCGGGACCATGGCTGTCAACAGCCAGTTGCTGAACCGCAGCGGCACGCAGCAGGACTTCTCCGGCACCACCATCGGCGTGGATACCAACCTGCAGCGGCGCTTCGACCTGACCGGCACGCAACACGAGATCACGCTGGGCGTGGACTACAACCGCAGCACCGAGAGCCGACTGCAGCGCACCTGCAAGGTCGCGGCGCTGAACGTCTACCGGCCGGTCTATGGCGCGGCCGTCAATTGCCCCAGCGCCTATAGCCTGAGCGCTGAAGACAACGTCAGCGCGCTCGGATTCTACGTGCGCGACCAGATGCGGTTTGCCGGGCGCTGGCTGCTGACGGCCGGCCTGCGCCACGACACGGCCCGCACCGGCAGTACCGACCGCCTGCTCGGCGCACGCACGGAAGACACCGCGCGCGCTGTCACCGGCAACGCTGGCCTGATGTTCGACCTGACCACCTGGGCGCGCCCCTATATCAGCTACGCCACCTCCTTCCTGCCGAACAGCGGCACCGACGTCAACGGCGGCACCTTCAAGCCCGAGACCGGCCGGCAGGCCGAGCTTGGCATCAAGTTCGACCTGCCCAACAAGAGCGGACTGCTGACGCTGGCGGCATTCGACCTGACACGGCGCAACGTACTGAGCTCCGACCCGGTCAACACCGGCTTCAGCATTGCCACGGGCGGGCAGCGCACGCGCGGGCTGGAGGCCGAGCTGACCGCCGATCTCGGCGGCGGCTGGAGCCTGGCCGGCGCCTATGCCTATATCGCCAGCGAGGTGACGGAAGACACGGTCGCGGCCAATGTGGGCCAACCGCTCAACAATGTGCCGCGGCATAGCGTTTCCCTGTGGGGCACCAAGCATTTCCGCGGGGCGCTGGCGGGCTGGTATGCCGGCGCCGGCATGCGCGCCGAGAGCGCCAAGCGCGGCTACAGCTTCAACTACACGGTGCCCGGCTATGCGGTGGCGGACCTTGCCGTGGGCTACGCGGCATCGCACTGGAAGGCCGCGCTCAACGTCAAGAACGTATTCGACAAGGCGTACTACGCCGGCGGTCTCAACAACAATGTGCTGCCGGTGGGCAATCCCCGCACGGTCATGCTCAACATCGGGCTCAACTACTAAGCGAGCGCTACGCCGCCAGCAGGTTTTCGATCAGGACCGCCACATGCCGCACGGCCACATCGTCGTCGCGGCGGATATGCCAGGCCAGGTGGAGGGCAAACCCCTCCACCGCCACAGGCGGCGCGAAGGTTGCCAGCGCTTGTGCGGGACCCGCCGGCAGGCAGCGGCTGGGCAGCATGGCGATCAGGTCGGAATCCGCCAGCAGCGGCGGCACCATCATGAAACTCGGCACCACCATGCCGACGCGCCGCGACAGGCCCAGCGCGGCCAGCGCATCGTCCAGCGGCGTGCGGCTCTCGCCACGGCCGGATACCAGCACGTGCGGAAAGTCCAGCCAGCGAGCCAGGCTGAAGCCGGCGGCGGCCGGATGGCCGGCGCGCATGGCTACCACATAGTGCTCGCGCAATAACGGGCGACACCGGAAATCCGTGCCCGGCGCGGGAAACACCGATACGGCCAGGTCGCTGTCGCCCCGCGCCAGGGATTCAAGCGCGGCGTCCGCGCCCTGCCAGGGCTGGAGCACCAGGTTCAGGCCCGGCGCGCTCGCGGCCAGCTGAYGATGCAACTGCCTCGCCACCAGCACGGCGGGATGGTCCGCCATGCGCACGCGCACGGTCTGCGACAAGCTCGCCAGATCCACCTCCGGCGCGCCGATCACCGCGGCCACCGACGCCAGCGCCTGCTTCAGCGGCGCCCGCAAGGCCTGCGCCCTGGGCGTCAGTTGCATGCCGCCGGGAGCACGCTCCAGCAAACGGTCCTTGAACAGGTGGCGGCAACGCTCCAATGCGCTGGAGGCAGCTGGCTGGGACAGGCCAACGCGCTGGGCGGCCCGCGAGACGTGAGCCTCGTCGAGCAACGCATCCAGCACCGTCAGCAGGTTGAGATCGATCGCGCGTAAATTCATGAAACGGATAATAAAACATACAAACTATCCATTGGAGTAATTTCACTCCGGGCGCCATTCTTGCGGCATGGCCACTGCATCGCCACTGCATCGCCACGGCAGGACCAACCGGAGCCAACCATGCCCAAGACCCTGATTCTCCTGTTCCACCCCCGCTTTGCCCATTCCAAGGCCAATCGCGCCTTATGCGCTGCCGCCGCCACGGTCCCCGGCGTGGAAATCGCCGACCTCTACGCCTGCTACCCGGACGGCGCCATCGACGTGGACGCCGAGGTGCGCCGGCTGCGCAACGCGGACCGCATCGTGTTCCAGTTCCCGGTCCAGTGGTACGCCACGCCCTCGCTGCTCAAGGCCTGGCAGGATGCCGTGCTGACCCGCATGTTCTATCTCGCCTACGACACCGAAGGCCGCGCGCTCGAAGGCAAGCCCCTGCTGGTGGCGGCTACCGCCGGCAATGTGCCGCACGCTTATACGCCTGCCGGCGTGAACCTCTTCCCGCTTGCGGAACTGTTGCGTCCCTTGCAGGCAACCGCGCATCGCTGCGGCCTGCCGTGGACGGAGCCCTTCCTGCTGTTCGAGGCCGGCAAGCTGGGCAGCGATGCGCTGGCGGCCGCGGGCGAACGCTACGCGGCACGATTGGAGCAGTGGGATTTCGGGTGCGGGACGGATGCCCCGTCCCGGTGCAGAGCCGCCTAGCCAGCGGGCCCAAGATCGTTCAAGATGCGGGCTCGCCGCCCGCCGTAGCGTACGGGCGGCCATTCCCCCCAACCCCAACGACGCGGGCCGGCGGCAGGGATCGCCCTCGCCCGCCCGCTCGTTGGCACGCTTGAACGCCTGAGAGTCGCAATTGCCGCTGAACCGCCTGAAACAGAGTGCCACCCTGATCGCCGTGCTGGCGCTGATCGGGTCGATGGCTTCGCTTTGCATCGGCACGTCGTTTGCCAAGAGCCTGTTCACCGCCGTGGGCGCGCAGGGCACCACGGCGCTGCGGGTCAGCTTTTCGGCGTTGATCCTGCTGTGCGTGTGGCGGCCCTGGCGAATGCCGCTGAGCCTGGCCAATGCGCGCGTGATCGCGCTATACGGCGCCGCGCTGGGCGCCACCAACCTGCTGTTCTATATGTCGCTGCGCACCGTCCCGCTCGGGCTGGCGATCGCCATCGAGTTCACCGGGCCGCTGGCGGTCGCGGTATCGTCGTCGCGGCGGGCCATCGACTTCCTCTGGATCGCCTTCGCCGTGGCGGGCCTGCTGCTGCTGTTGCCGCTCGGGCAGAACGTGGCCAACCTGGACCCCGTCGGCATTGGCTACGCGCTGGCAGCGGGCGTGGGCTGGGCGCTGTACATCATCTTCGGGCAGATGGCCGGCAACGCGCACGGCGGGCAGGCCACTTCGCTGGGGCTGACCATGGCATCGCTGGTGGTGCTGCCCTTCGGGCTGGCGCATGCCGGCACCGCCATGTTCAGCCCCTCGCTGCTGCTGGCCGGACTGGCCGTGGGCCTGCTCTCCAGCGCCATCCCCTATTCGCTGGAGATGGTGGCGCTCAAGCGGTTGCCGCGCCGGACTTTCGGCATCCTGCTCAGCATGGAACCGGCCATGGGCGCGCTCGCCGGGCTGGCGTTCCTGCATGAGACCTTGAACGCGCAGCAATGGCTGGCCATTGCCAGCATCATCACAGCTTCGATCGGCTGCACACTGACGGCGGGCTCGCGCAAGCGCGCCACCGCCGAGGCCTAGATCAGGCCACCGCCGCCCGCGGCTCGCCGACAGCCTGCCCGCTTAGCGCCAGGCGCACCTCATAGAGCAGGACGTCCTCCGGATTGCGCCGGGCGGAGAAACCGAACTCGCGCATCAGCGCCAGCATGCGGCGGTTTTCGCTCAGCACGTCGCCGCGCAGCAGGCGCAGYCCGGCGCCAATGGCGGCATCCCGCAGGCGCTGGATCAGCCGGCGGCCGATGCCCTTGCCCTGCCAGTCGTCGGCCACCGCCACGGCGAACTCGCCAACCGCGTCACCCGTCACCACGTAGTTGCCATTGGCGACGATCACCGGCACCCCGTCCGCTTCCGCCGTGACCACCAGCGCCAGGCCGGCTTCATTGTCGAGGAACAGGTCGATCACCTCGTCCGACACGCGTCCGCCGGTCAGGAAGCGGTAGTACCTGCTCTCGCGCGACAAGGCCTGGACAAAGGCCCGCTCCCGCTCCGCATCGCCTGCGCGCACCGCGCGAACCACCACCCGTTCACCGCCGCTCAGCAGCCAGGTTTCCGCGCATTCCGGGCACGCTGCGTGCGGGCCGCTCACGGACGGGCGGGCTTGGCCGGCCAGGCTGAGGTGGTGGATGGGTTGCATGTACGGCTCCTAACTTCATATTTCATAGCCAGGAGTATAGGCAATACCCTGACTATTGCAAATGAAGTTAGCCTGCTATGCTGAATCCATGGATCTCACTGCCCAAGAACTCCGCAACTGCTCGATTGCCGCGACCCTTTCGCTGATTGGAGAGAAGTGGACGATCCTGATCTTGCGCGACGTCTTCCACGGCGTCCGGCGCTTCGACGAATTCCTGGAGCGCCTGCAATGCTCCCCCGCCGTGCTGTCCGCAAGGCTTAAGACGCTGACCGAGGCAGGCATCCTGCGCAAGGTGAGCTATCGGGAACCCGGCGAGCGCGAACGATTTGAATACCGGCCCACGCGCGCTGCGGTGGAGTTGCTGCCGGTGATCATTGGACTGATGCAGTGGGGCGATCGTCACATGGCCGCCAGCGGCAAGGGGCCGGTGGAGTTGCACACCCGCCCGGAGCGGCGTCAGGTGCGTGCCGCGCTGGTGGATGACGCGGACCAGCTGGTGCGGCCCAACGATATCGAGATTTCGCGCGCCAGCCGGCAGGCAGAGTCTGCGGCTGACGTCAAATCCCTGGAAACGCCAGCAGCGCGGGCATAGGCCTTGGCACCGGGCGCGGGGGAAAGCGGCCCGGTCAGCAGCGCCGGCCGTCAATCCTTCAGCCACCAGTCCAACAGCGTTTCGTCCTCGGGATTGTCGAGATTCCTGTAGATGTTCGCGTAGTACCACTGAATCCCGGTCTGCTCGCAAAACCGGTCAAAGACATCGCCGATTCGATTCATTCCGCTTTAGCTGCACGGATCAAGCGGCTGCCCAGGTCGACGAGCCGCTGTCGCCTTCGGTAGAGCCGATAGTCAAGCTGCCAGCTCAGTTGACCGGCCGGGGCTCGGGGAAGGTCCAGGCACCCGAGAGAATCTCCGCGCGAGGCCGGTACAGGCGCACCGTGTAGTTCCAGCCAGCGACAATCGGCACGCAGTTGGGCACCTGCGTGTCGCAGCCGCCGAACTGGATCGGGATCGAACCATCGCTGCCTTTCTTCGCCGTGAGGTTGTTGATCGTATAGGCGCTGGCGGGATTCTTCTGGAAGTAGCCCTCGGCGTTGTAGACGCTCACTGACCAGAACGCATCCACTGGGACATCCTTGACATTGAGCTGATAGACGGTCCCGCCGTCATTCCTGGCGGGGGTGATGTTGAGATAGGTGGCGTCCTTGTCGGGATTGCCGCCCCAGGCTGCCGCTGTGCCGATCAGGCGCCGTACCGGATCGACCTCCTCCTTCGTGCCGAACGCCTTCTTGAAGTCCGGCATCGTCGAAGACAGTACCAGGAGGGCATCGCGGACTTTCTTCTGGCTGACCGGATCCCAGTTGGGCGTTTCGAGCTTGCCAGGCGCTTTCTGGCTGACCTTGATAGCGTCCTGCAGGGCGTGGACTTGCTTGATGTCGTTCGGGCTGCTGGGGTCGACGAGTGTGCGGATCGCGGTGACCACGTAGCGCGTGCCGACGTTCTCGCGAGTCAGGGTATGGGTGCCCGCGCCGTAAAACACGTTCGGCACGTAGTGGTCCTCATTGATGACCTGCATGGACATGAAGCGCTTGCCCGGGTCCGGCAGGGTGATGGTCACAGGGCCGGCGTCAAGGTCAAAGACGCCGGACGAATAGAGGGTGTCGCGATTGAGGCGGATCACCGTCTGATGGTCGATCGACGCAGGCTCCCGGCGATGAAGCAGCTTGCCCACACCGCCCTGCCTGGCAAGTCCCCCGACATACATATCGGTCTCCGCACGGATGAAGTTGTCGACCGTAACGGGAACAGGGGCGCCACCGGGGTGCGTCGCCGCAGGCTGCGATTGCGCGGTGCCAAGCGTGGCGAGGGTGGCGCATATGGCGCAGGCGGAGGTTAGTGTTGCTCTCATGAAAGATTCCATTCGTTTGTTCGCGATCGTACATTTACTTAACGGCAGCGCCACTATCGAACCTGGTCACGCCTCATCAATCGACCCGCTTCAATTGTCGTCCTGAAGCGCTTCCTGGCTGCCGTCTCCGTGCCGCAAGACCTCACAGAAGAAGCCCCATCTTCGGTGGATACCCCATAGGTATGCCGACCAAGTGGACTCGCGCCGCTGTCGGCGGAGCGAACTGGCAATCATCCATGAGCGTACCGGAAGACGAAGTCGCCCGTAGTCAGCGTTTTCGCGGACCGAATTAGATTTTCTTGCAGGCAGCGGAATGCTGGCCCGAACAAAGAAAGTCCAACCTGCGGCCATCTGCACAGTCGAATTTGCTTCGCTCAACATGCTCCGTCATCTGGTTTGCGTTGTCGCCGCAAGTAACTAGCCATTGCCGCAAAACGACGGCGCGTTTCCAGTTCGAATATCCGCGCGGCGACAGGATCCAGAACCCGACCAAGAAATTGAGGCCGTAGCCTGATATTGAATGTGTAAGTGAGCTCCGACATGCCATCCGCAAGATCGCGGTGCCGCATCGACGCAGCCCAAAACGCGAAAGGACCAGTGGGAGCAACGATGACCGCTGCTGCAATGCTGGGCGGAGCATAGCTGACAAATCGCGTTCGCATTCCAAGGAGTCTCTTCCAGCCGCAGCCAAGGTTCGTCGTTACCGCTCCGACGTAGGGATGGGTGCCTCCGCCTTCCACATATGCCACCGACAACAAGGTGTCCCATAACAGCCGCTTCTCGTGATTGTGAAAAGCCTCGAATGCTGCGGCGGCCGATGCCGGCATCGTCAGCACCATGCGACGCTGAGCCATTTTCAGGACTCCTCGATTGTCGTTCGGATTCCCCACCGCTGAAACAGCGGTCCAAATTCCGAGAGGTGAAGAAACCCGGTGCAAGCGAAGGCACCGCGCGCAGTGAGTTTCCCTGCAAGGATTTTTCGCGCGACAAGGATAGCTGCCATGCAGGGTATTTCCGGACCGCTTCTGTCCGGCGCGCACAAATGCCACTCAGACTCGCCCGCGGTGCCATCGAGGCGGGTTCCGGTGACCCTTACCAGCATGCCGCCGTTTTCGCTGCCGAATCGATCAAGGAGGCTGATGGAAACCCGATTGAGCCAGGGCGCACTCCGCTCCAGTGGAATCCGCATCCCGCGCCTGCGCATTGCAGCCGCCAGCCACAACGCCATATGCTGGATTCGCAGCTCAAGCGCGGCGTGAAACTCCACAGTGCGGACACTGGGGTAGCGTAGCGGGAACAGTTCGAGGTCCGGGACATCGCATGCCGCCGCCCAACGGGTTCCCAGTCCGGGAAATCTGAGCACGCGTAGGTCTTGCCAGCCGTGCGCGGCTTGCCAAACGCCTTCCTTCAGGCGACCGATCGGCGAGCCAGCATAGCTGAAGACGGCCTTGAGCGTCGCCGTGCCCCTGGGCGCCTGCTGACCTGGCGCGATTGCCATGCTGATGCTGTCGACGCGGGAGTAGCGCGCGGCAAGCATGTCTGTGACCGCGGAGGACAGGGCAGGCACGCTGCTGGCACCGCTAATCGCACAGACTTCTGCTGCGCGCGCTCTGGTATCAAGGCATTGTGCGAAGTTCGCGACGAAACGCCTGCCGTCGGAGAGGTCCACATAATGCGCGCCGACGGCACAAGCCGATTCGGCAACGCGGTAGTCCTGCCCCTGGAACGGTCCGGCGCAATGTATCACGAGCTCTGGTTGCAGCTTCGCAAGCTTGTCCGGAAAGTCGTCGGCCTGGATGTCGATTTGCGCGGTACGGACAGACGCACAGTTCACTGTGATCGTGCTTGCGGATTGGGTGGCATGCCGTCCGGCAGCAATAATCTCATGACTTTCGTCTTMTGACAGGCTTCTGCAGATTCGCGCGCCAAAGTTGCCTAGCCCACCTAATACAACGACCCGCATGATGTCGCTCCTGGCTCTTACCCGGCGTCAGCCCATTTCGTCCTCCAATGGAGGATGCATCGTTCGGCAATTGATGTCAGGTCCATGCCTGATAGGTTAGTTATGCCAGTAATTTCTGTCAATAGAGAAACAAATGGCAGGAAATGGTCAGTCAACGCCCGGCCATGAGGATGCACTTCATTTGCACCGAATCCAGCTAGCCAACGGCGGATTGTTCGGTTTATCTCACCTTCGCTAGATGAAAGGTTAGCGGCCGGTTGAATCCACAGCCGGTTGCAGCCGTCCGATCCAGCGGCAGTTCACTGAGCGGCGGGTAGCAGTTGCGAATGTTGAATCGACGTAGACGGTATCGTCGGGCTCGGAGAGGCATTTTTTGGTCCACGTAGACTTTCCCGCCCCCTGCACGCCAAAGACCATGACGATTCGTCGCGGGCGGCCTTTGATCGCCGTGGACAAATCTATATACAACCGCTCCCAGGCCGCGGCGTTGCGCTCGGCTGTAAACCCCGGCCAGCATCGGTCTGCAAGTAGTGGTCGGGATTGAGGTGCATGGCACGCCTCCATTCTCGGCATTGAAACTTCCTGATCTGCTCACGGGCACCAGGATAACCGAGGAGGATTCGTGACTGGCGACGCCTCAAAAAACGATTGCCAGCAATTCACGGGGGGGTGGCTAAAATAACCGCCCGAGGACTGACTGGAGCAAACATCAATGCAACTTCTCGATCATGCTTCGATAGGCGTGCCCGACCTGGCCGCAGCGCGTCCGTTCTACGACTCGGTCATGCGAGCGTTGGGGGCAAGGAAGGTCTATGACCGCCCTGATGCGCTTGGCTACGGCGAGCGCTGCACGTCCGGCGATACGGTATCGACGTGCGTTGCGGTCTCTCTGGACCCGGGCAGGATCGAAGCAAACAAGCGGCACTGGTGCTTCAAGGCCGCGTCCCGCCGACAAGTGGACGAATTCTTCGCGGCAGGCATCGCCGCCGGGGCACGTTCGGATGGCGATCCGGGCCTCCGGCCTGACTACCATAGCGAATACTACGCAGCATTTCTCTTCGATCCGGCGGGCAATCGCGTGGAGGCGGTGTGTCATTCGGCCTCGGATTGACAGCGGTGCCTGCAAAAGCGGGGAGTGAGGGCCAAACATCACATGATGTAAAACACCGTCGGGCGACTGGAACATCATTTGGCGCACCGCGCAGGGGCCGCATCGCCCTGCTCCAGCGCTGAAATGAGCCTGGACGGCCTCAAGCCGCCCATCCCCTGCACCATCCCCACGCACCGCCCCGCCCATTGCACTGCACCATGACCGTGCCGCCCCGCCCCACCTCGGCGCATCCGGTACCCGCCTGACGCGCCCTCGCAGCGCAAAACCCCCTGCATCCATCACAAACCGCCCTGGCACACCGCTTGCGTAACAAGACCCGAGCGGACCAACGGCGGCCCGCTCACCCCACACAGGGTAGCAGCGGTCTTCACCGCTGCCACCAGGACAACGGCGTCCCCTGACCCGGTCTTATGACCGGCTCGCGGGACGCCATTTGTTTTTATGGAGCCATGATGACCGGCAAAGCCACCCGCATCGAACTGCTAAGCCTGCGCACCCCGCAGATGCGTGCCTTCCACCTGACGTGGATGGCGTTCTTCGTATGCTTCTTCGCGTGGTTCGCTTGCGCGCCGCTGATGCCCGTCCTCAAGGGCGAGTTCGGCCTGACCCCCGACCAGATTGCCAATATCAATATCGCCGCAGTCGCGGTGACCATCCTCGTGCGCCTGGCCATCGGCCCGCTGTGCGACCGCTTCGGCCCCCGCCGCGCCTATACCGGCCTGCTCGCGCTGGGCGCGATTCCCGTGCTGGGCGTGGCGATGGCGCAGAGCTACGAGGCCTTCCTGTTCTTCCGCCTGCTGATCGGCGCGGTGGGTGCCAGCTTCGTCATCACGCAGTACCACACCTCCGTCATGTTCGCCCCCAACGTGGTGGGCACCGCAAACGCGGCTGCGGCTGGCTGGGGCAATGCCGGCGGCGGCGCCGCGCAGGCGCTGATGCCGCTGCTGCTGGGCGGCGTCCTGATGCTGGGCGTGAGCCACACCATGGGCTGGCGCCTGGCGTTGCTGGTGCCGGGCGTGCTGATGCTGATCATGGCGGTGGTCTACTGGCGCTTCACGCAAGACTGCCCGCAAGGCGACTTCAAGGACCTGCGCGCTCGCGGCATCGCCATCGACAGCGGCAAGAAAGGCGGCTGGGCCAGCTTTGTCGCCGCTGCCGCCAACTACCGTGTGTGGATGCTGTTCATCACCTACGGCGCCTGCTTCGGCGTGGAGATCTTCATCCACAACGTGGCCGCCACCTATTACGTGGATCGCTTCGGCCTGTCGCTCAGCAGCGCCGGCCTGGCCGCCGCCAGCTTCGGCCTGCTCGCCCTGTTCGCCCGCGCCCTTGGCGGCTGGCTGTCGGACAAGGCAGCGCTGCGCCGCGGCCTGGACGCACGCTCCACGCTGCTGTTCGCGCTGATCCTGGGCGAAGGCCTGGGCCTGCTGTGGTTCGCCCAGGCGCATAGCGTCGCGGCGGCCATCGTTGCCATGCTGGCCTTCGGCCTGTTCACCCACATGGCCTGCGGCGCCACCTACGCGCTGGTGCCCTTTATCGATCGCAAGGCGCTCGGCGGCGTGGCCGGGATCATCGGTGCCGGCGGCAATGTGGGCGCGGTGGCGGCCGGCTTCCTGATGAAAGGCCTGGGCAACCTGCAGCAAACGCTGACCGTGCTGGGCGCGGTGGCCATCGTCTCGGCCCTGTGCGCCATCGCCGTGCGTTTCTCGGCCGAGCACAAGGCCAGCGAGCAGGCGCTGTTCGACAACGCCCTCGCCGGCTCCGGCTCCTGAGCCGTACCGACGCAACGATTCTCCTAAAAAGTACAAGCACAGCGGCCTCACAGAACAAGGAAATCATCATGAAACTGATCATCATCGGCCACGGCATGGTCGGCCACAAATTCCTGGAATGCCTGGCCGAGGCAGGCTCGCAAGATATCGAAGTCACCGTGCTGTGCGAGGAAGCGCGCCCGGCCTATGACCGCGTGCATCTATCCGAATTCTTCGCCGGCAAGTCCGCCGAGGAACTCTCGCTGGTGGAAGCCGGCTTCTTCGAGCGCAGCAACATGCTGCTGCGCCTGAACGCCCGCGCCACCGGCATTGACCGCGCCGCCAGGACGGTGACGGTTTCCACCGGCGAGACGCTGTCCTACGACAAGCTGATCATCGCCACCGGCTCCTACCCCTTCGTGCCGCCGCTGCCGGGCAAGGACCGCAAGGATTGCTTCGTCTACCGCACCATCGAAGACCTGGAAGCCATGCAGGAGTGCGGTGCGCGCTCGAAGACCGGGGTGGTCATCGGCGGCGGCCTGCTGGGCCTGGAATGCGCCAAGGCGCTGCGCGACATGGGCCTGCAAACCCATGTGGTGGAATTCGCCCCGCGCCTGATGGCGGTACAGGTGGACGACGGCGGCGGCGCCATGCTGCGCCGGAAGATCGAAGAACTCGGCGTCACCGCGCACACCCGCAAGAACACCGTGGAAATCGTCGACGGCGAAGACGGCACCCACCGCATGAACTTTGCCGATGGCAGCCACCTCGACACCGACATGATCGTGTTCTCCGCCGGCATCCGCCCGCGCGACGAACTGGCCCGCGCCAGCGGTCTGGCCATTGGCGAGCGCGGCGGCATCACGGTGGACAACCAGTGCCTGACCTCGGACCCCGACGTTTACGCCATCGGCGAATGCGCGCTGTGGGACGGCAAGATCTACGGTCTGGTCGCCCCCGGCTATGAAATGGCCCGCGTGGCCGCCAAGCACCTGCTGGGCCACCAGGCCGAGTTCTCCGGCGCCGACATGAGCACCAAGCTCAAGCTGATGGGCGTGGACGTGGCCAGCCTGGGCGATCCGCACGGCAACGCACCCGGCAGCCGTTCCTACCAGTTCACCGACGAGCGCAAGCAGGTCTACAAGAAGCTGGTGGTTTCCGAATGCGGCAAGTACCTGCTGGGCGGCGTGCTGGTGGGCGATGCCGAGGAATACGGCACCCTGCTGCAGATGATGCTTAACAAGATCGAGTTGCCCGAGTCGCCGGAATTCCTGATCCTGCCGTCCTCCGATGGTCAGGCCAAGCCAGGTCTGGGCGCCGACGCGTTGCCGGAGTCCGCGCAGATCTGCTCGTGCAACAACGTTTCCAAGGGTAAKATCTGCGCCGCCGTGAGCGATGGCGCCACCACCATCGGCGAGCTGAAGCGCTGCACCAAGGCCGGCAGCACCTGCGGCGGCTGCGTACCGCTGGTCACGCAGGTGATGAAGGCCGAGATGAAGAAGCAAGGCCTGGCGGTCAACAACCACCTGTGCGAACACTTCGCCTACTCGCGCCAGGAGCTTTACCACCTGGTCCGCGTGGGCGGCTTCAAGACCTTCGGCGATCTGCTGGCGGCGCATGGCAAGGGCCTGGGCTGCGACGTCTGCAAGCCGACCGTGGCGAGCATCCTCGCCTCCTGCTGGAACGAGTTCGTGCTCAAGGAAGAGCACGCCAGCCTGCAGGACTCGAACGATTACTTCCTGGGCAATATCCAGAAGGACGGCACCTACTCCGTGGTGCCGCGCATGCCGGGCGGCGAAGTCACGCCCGACGGCCTGATCGCGGTGGGCCAGGTAGCCAAGAAGTACGGCCTCTACACCAAGATCACGGGCGGCGCCCGGGTCGACATGTTCGGCGCCCGCGTGGAAGAGCTGCCGATGATCTGGGAAGAACTGATCGCCGCCGGCTTCGAGTCCGGCCATGCCTACGGCAAGTCCCTGCGCACCGTGAAATCGTGCGTGGGCTCCACCTGGTGCCGTTACGGCGTGGACGACTCGGTCGGCCTGGCCGTCGAGATCGAAAACCGCTACAAGGGCCTGCGCGCGCCGCACAAGATCAAGTTTGGTGTTTCCGGCTGCACCCGCGAGTGCGCCGAAGCCCAGGGCAAGGACGTGGGCATCATCGCCACGGAACGCGGCTGGAACCTGTACGTGTGCGGCAACGGCGGCATGAAGCCCCGCCACGCCGAACTGCTGGCCAGCGACCTGGACCGCGAAACCCTGCTGCGCTACGTGGACCGCTTCCTGATGTTCTACGTGCGTACCGCCGACCGCCTGCAACGCACCAGCGTGTGGCGCGACAACCTCGAAGGCGGCCTGGACTACCTCAAGGCCGTGGTGCTGGAAGACAGCCTGGGCATCGGCGCCGAACTGGAAGCGCAGATGCAGCATGTGGTGGACACCTACGAAGACGAATGGAAGGCCGCCGTGACCAACCCGGAAACCCGCAAGCGATTCCGCCACTTCGTCAACAGCGACATGCGCGACGACAACCTGGTCTTTATGGAAGAGCGCGGCCAGATCCGCCCGGCCACGCCGGAGGAACGGAACTTGCATAAATCCCGGCTTGAGCAGATCCCCGTGATCGTCAAGGCAGCCTGAACCGTCCCGACCCAACATCTCGCGCCAACGCCCAAGGAAGACATCATGAGCCACACTCACCATACCGAAGCCTGGACCGCCGTTTGCAGCCTGCGCGACATCGTGCCCAATACCGGCGTGTGCGCACTGGTGGACAAGGCGCAGATCGCCGTGTTCCGGGTCGGCCCCGGCCACAGCGACGATCAGGGCGGCAACGGCGACCAGGTGTTCGCCATCTCCAATTACGATCCCAATTCCAACGCCGCCGTGCTGTCGCGCGGCCTGGTGGGCAGCCTGGGCGAGCGCATCGTGGTGGCGTCGCCGATCTACAAGCATCACTTCGACCTGCAGACCGGCGAATGCCTGGAAGCGCCCGAGCACTCCATCGCGGCGTATCCGGCCCGCGTCTATGACGGCAAAGTCTGGGTGGCCGCATGACCACGCCCCCCAAACCCCGCCTGGTGGTGGTCGGCAACGGCATGGCCGGCATGCGTACGGTCGAGGAGTTGCTCAAGCTCGCGCCCGACCTCTATGACATCACCGTGTTCGGCGCCGAGCCGCACGGCAATTACAACCGCATCCTGCTCTCGCCGGTGCTGGCGGGCGAGAAGACGGTCGCGGACATCATGCTCAACACCCGCGACTGGTACAAGCAGAACGGCATCGAACTGCTGGCCGGCGATCCGGTGGTGGCGATCGACCGCCGCCGCCGGCTGGTGCGCTCGCAGTCCGGGCGGGAAGTGGGTTACGACCGCCTGCTGCTGGCGACCGGCTCCAAGCCGTTCATCATCCCCGTGCCGGGCCACCAGCTTGATGGCGTGATCGCCTTTCGCGACATCCAGGACGTGGAAACCATGCTGGCAGCGGCCCGCAACCATCGCCACGCCGTGGTGATCGGCGGGGGCCTGCTCGGCCTGGAAGCCGCCAACGGCCTGATGCGCCAGGGCATGGAGGTCAGCGTAGTGCACGTGGCCGACAGCCTGATGGAGCGCCAGCTCGACAAGCCCGCCGCCGCGTTGCTCAAGCAGGCGCTGGAGCGCAAGGGCCTGCGCTTCCTGCTCAATGCCAATACCAGCGGCATCCTTGGGGAAGACCGCGTGACCGGCGTATGCTTTAAAGACGGTACCCGGATCCCCGCCGACCTGGTGGTGATGACCGCCGGCGTACGCCCCAATATCGAACTGGCCCAGCAGGCCGGGTTGCGCTGCGAGCGCGCCATCGTGGTGGACGACACCTTGCAGACCTTCGATCCGCGCGTGTACGCCGTGGGCGAATGCGTGCAGCACCGGCAGGCCACCTTCGGGCTGGTCGCGCCGATCTGGGAACAGGCGCGCGTGGCCGCCGCGCACCTGGCCGGCGCCGGGCATCGCCGCTATGTGCAGCAGGCCACGGCCACCAAGCTCAAAGTGACTGGCGTGGATCTTTACTCCGCCGGCGACTTCATCGGCGGCGAAGGCAGCGAGGATCTCGTCATGCGCGATCCGCGCCGCGGCATGTACAAGCGGCTGGTGCTGCAAGGCGGGCGGCTGGTCGGGGCGGTACTGTACGGCGACGTGCAGGACGGCCCCTGGTACTTCGACCTGATCCAGAGCGGCGCCCCGGTGGGCGCCATGCGCCAGCGGCTGCTGTTCGGCAAGGCGCAGTGCGAGGCCATGGCAGCCTGACCGATCTAACGCTTGAACGATTCAACGCTTGAACGATCCAGTCCCCGATTGACCGCCAGCAACGAGCGCTAACGTGAACCTGTCCGATATCCCCGTCATCCTCTCCACCGGTTCGCCCACCCTGCTGTCCGCCGACGCCGCAGTCACCGTCACCGATACCACCTGCCCGTATTGTGGCGTGGGCTGCGGCGTGCGCGCCACCCGCCATGCCGACGGCAGCGTGGAGGTGGCCGGCGACGCCAGCCACGGCTCCAACCAGGGCCGCCTGTGCGTGAAGGGCTCGGCCCTGGCCGAAACCGTTGGCCTGGAAGGCCGCCTGCTGCACCCGCAAGTACGCGGGGCCGACGGCGACTTGCAGCAAGTGTCCTGGGAGCACGCGCTGGACAAGGTCGCCCGGGGCTTCAAGGACATCATCGCCGAGCACGGCCCCGATGCCGTGGCGCTCTACGTCTCCGGCCAGTTGCTGACCGAGGACTACTACGTCGCCAACAAGCTGATGAAGGGCTTTATCGGCAGCGCCAATATCGACACCAATTCGCGGCTGTGCATGTCGTCGGCGGTGGCCGGGCACAAGCGCGCCTTTGGCGAGGACCTGGTGCCGGGCAACTACGAAGACCTGGAACTGGCCGACCTGGTGGTGCTGGTCGGCTCCAATACCGCCTGGTGCCACCCGATCCTGTTCCAGCGGCTGTTGAAAGCCAAGGAAGCCCGGCCCGATATGAAGCTGGTGGTGATCGACCCGCGCCGCACCGCAACGTGCGAGCTGGCCGACCTGCACCTGCCGGTCAAGCCGGGCACCGATGTGTGGCTGTTCAATGGCCTGCTGCACTACCTGGCGCAGCATGGCGCGCTGGACCAGTCGTTCATCGATGCCCATACCAGCGGCCTGGATGCCGCGCTGGCCGCGGCTGGCCCGGACTGCACCGATGTCGCCAAGGTGGCCAAAGCCTGCAAGCTGGACCCCGAAGCCCTGCGTGGTTTCTATGCGCTGTTCGCTGCCACGCCGAAGGTGGTGACCGGCTTCTCCCAGGGCGTGAACCAATCGTCGGCAGGCACCGACAAGGTCAACAGCATCATCAACTGCCACCTGGCCACTGGCCGGCTGGGCAAGCCGGGCATGGGCCCCTTCTCGCTGACGGGGCAGCCTAACGCGATGGGCGGCCGGGAAGTCGGCGGCCTGGCCAACATGCTGGCCGCGCACATGGAACTGGCCGACCCGCTGCACCGCGAGATCGTGCAAGCGTTCTGGGGCTCGCCCGCTATCGCGGACAAGCCAGGCCTGAAGGCGGTGGAGCTGTTCGAGGCCATCGAGCAAGGCCGGGTCAAGGCCGTGTGGGTGATCGCCACCAACCCGGTCGTCAGCCTGCCCGATGCCGACCAGGCCCGCCGCGCGCTGGCCAGATGCCAATTGGTGGTCAGCTCCGACATCATGCTGCGCACGGATACCAACGACGCGGCGCACGTCCTGCTGCCGGCGCTTGGCTGGGGCGAGAAGGACGGCACCGTCACCAGTTCCGAGCGCCGCATCTCGCGCCAGCGCGCCTTCCTGCGGGCGCCCGGCGAAGCCCGCGCCGACTGGCGGATCCTGTGCGACGTTGCCACGCGCATGGGCTTTGAGGGATTCCGCTTTGCCGGACCGCACGAGATCTTCGACGAGCACGCACGGCTGAGCGCGTACCGGAACGCGGGCAGCGGCGATCAGGCCCACGCGCCACGCCTGTTTGACCTCGCCGGGCTGGCTGGCATGAACCAGCAGCAATTCGACGCGCTCGCGCCGGTGCAATGGCCGGTGATGGCCGTGCCATCCGGGAGCCTCGCCAACGCGTCCGGCGGCACTGCGCGGCTGTTCGCCGACGGCCATTTCGCCCATCCCGATGGCCGCGCCCGCTTTATCGCCACCGCGCCGCGCGCGCCGTTCCACGCCACCGACGACGAGTTCCCCCTGGTGCTCAACACGGGCCGCGTGCGCGACCAGTGGCACACCATGACCCGCACCGGCAAATCGCCAAAGCTGGCCGACCACATCGCCGAGCCCTTCGTCGACATGCACCCGCAGGACGCCCTGCTTTGCGGCGTCAGCGAAGGCAAGCTGGCTCGCGTGACCACGCGCTGGGGCGCCATGGTGGCGCGGGTGCAGCACAGCGGCGGCATTGCGCGCGGCAGCGTATTCGTGCCGATCCACTGGAACAGCCAGTTCAGCTCCGATGCGCGCGTTGGCGCGCTGGTCAACCCGGTGGTGGACCCGGTCTCGGGCGAGCCCGAGTTCAAGCACACGCCGGTGCGCGTGGAAGAGTTCCGCGTGTCGTGGCATGGCTTCGTGTTGAGCCGCGAGGACCTCCGGGCGGACGCACTGACCTACTGGACGCGCATCCAGGGCCGCCATTTCCAGCGCTACGAATTCGCCGGCCGCGAGACGATCACCGACCGCGCCGCGTGGGCCCGCCAGTTGCTCGGCATCGATGACCCCAGTGCGGACTGGATCGAGTACGAAGACCGCACCGCCGGCGTCTACCATGCCGGCCATGTGGTCGACGACCGCCTCCAGGCCTGCATCTATGTGTGCACGCGCCCCGAACTGCCCTCGCGCGCGTGGCTGTCCACGCTGTTCGCCAAGGAGCGCCTGGAAGACGCCGATCGCATCGGGCTGCTGCTGGGCCAGCCGATGGAAAAAGGCGCCGACGCCGGCCCCACCGTGTGCTCCTGCTTCGGCGTGGGGCGCAACACCATCTGCGACGCGGTGCGCAAGCACGACCTGAAGACGCCGGCCGAAGTCACCGCCTGCGTGAAGGCGGGCGGCAATTGCGGGTCTTGCGTGCCGGAGTTGAAGAAGCTGCTGGCGGAGATACGGGTGGCGGAAGTGGCTTGATGGCGGCTTCATGGCGCCCGACAATCAAGCCGCGATAGCACCGTTCTCCAGACATGGCGCGTCATAGGTGAATACGACCTCCCGACTGGGGCGTATCAGCATGTCGTCCTTGTCGGCATAGTGCAGGCGCGTCAGCAAGTCCTTGATCAGGTTAAGGCGCGCCAGGCGCTTATCGTCGGCGCGCACCACGGTCCATGGCACCGCGGCGCTCGTGCGAGCAAACATCTCGTTGCGGGCCTCGCTGTATTTCTTCCACAAGCGCACCGCCTGCTGGTCGATCGGGCTGACCTTCCATTGCTTCAGCGGATCGCGCCGCCGCTCCGCAAGGCGCTTCCTCTGTTCCTCCTTGCTGATATCGAGGTAGTACTTGATCAAGCGGATTCCCGAGCGAACCAGCATGCTTTCAAACTCCGTGACGCTCGACATGAACTCCTCACGCTCTGCGTCGGTACAAAAACCCATGACGTGTTCAACGCCCGCGCGGTTGTACCAGCTACGATTGAACAGCGCGAATTCCCCGGCAGCCGGCAGGTACGCCACATAGCGTTGGAAGTACCACGAACCACGGTCCCGGTCGGAGGGTCTTCCCAGCGCCACCACCCGTGTCTCGCGCGGGCTGAGATACTCGACGATGCGCTTGATGGTGCCATCCTTGCCGGCTGCGTCGCGGCCTTCAAGGATCACCAGGATCTTGTCCTGGCAACCAATGAAGTGTTTCTGCAGCTTCACCAACTCTATCTGCAGCAGGCGTAGATCTTCCTCATAGCCATCGTGCCCATCGTGCGACGGGACGCCGTTCTCGTCTCCCGACAGATATCCATGCCGCCTCTTACTCATGATTCCGCTCCTACCGGCCGTCCGCTGCCCGGCATTTCGCCAGGCTGGGCGCTCTCCGGCACCAGCGCCTTACCCGACAGCAACTGATCCAGCGTTGCGCGATCCACAACTTCCTTCTTGAGCAGCAGTTTCGCCAGTCCTTTCAGCGTCTCCCGATGCTCCAGCAAGGTTTGCTGCACGCGCAGGCTCGCCTCCTTCAGCAATTGCCTGACCTCGTCGTCGATCATTTGCGCCGTGCGCTCGCTGTACTCTTTTCGATCGTGCGGGAGCATGGCGGCGCCCGCGAACATGGGATTGGGCATGGCCTCGTAGGTAGCCAGCCCGAGTTGCTCGCTCATGCCGTATTGGGTAATCATCTGCCGGGCGATGTCGGTGGCGCGCTGCAAGTCATTCTGCGCGCCGGTGGAAACATCGGAAAAAATGATCTGTTCGGCAACGCGCCCGCCCAGCAATACGTCGAGCCGGTCGAGCAACTCGCTTTTCTTGAGAAGATATCTATCCTCGGTCGGTGTCTGCTGCGTATAACCCAGCGCCGCGACGCCACGCGGAATAATGGAGATCTTCGAGACCCGGTCGGCATTGGGGCGATGTTCCGCAACCAGCGCGTGACCCGCTTCGTGAAACGCGATGGTTTCCTTCTCCCGGGGATTCATGACGCGGTTCTTCTTCTCCAGTCCACCGACGATCCGGTCTAATGCCTCGTCAAAATCTCCCACCTCGACGGCATCCTTGCCTTTGCGGGCCGCCAGCAGCGCCGCTTCATTGACCAGGTTAGCCAGATCCGCGCCGGCAAATCCCGGCGTACGCCCGGCCAGCCTGGCGAGATCCACGGTGGGGGCCAGGGTCACGTTCCTGGCATGCACCCTGAGAATCTGCTCTCGCCCTTTCAGGTCCGGACGGTCCAGCGCAACATGACGGTCGAATCGCCCGGGTCGCAGCAGCGCGGGATCGAGAATCTCGGGACGATTGGTGGCAGCCATGATGATGACCCCCTTATTGGTATCGAACCCGTCCATCTCCACCAGCAGTTGATTCAGGGTCTGCTCCCGCTCGTCCTGACCGCCGACGGCGTTGAAGCCGCGCGTCTTGCCAAGGGCATCCAGCTCGTCGATGAAGATAATGCAGGGCGCCTTCTGCTCAGCCTGCATAAAGAGGTCGCGCACCCGTGCAGCGCCCACGCCGACAAACATCTCGACGAAGCCGGAGCCACTCATGCTGAAAAAAGGCACCGCTGCTTCCCCTGCGACTGCCTTGGCGAGAAGCGTCTTGCCAGTCCCCGGCGCGCCAAGCAACAACACCCCTTTGGGGATCTTTCCACCAAGGCGCCGGTAGCGCTCGGGACTCCTGAGGAACTCCACGATTTCCATCAGTTCCGCCTTGGCCTCGTCGATGCCGGCAACGTCGGCAAAGGTGACACCGGTCTCCTTCTGCATATAGACCTTGGCCTTGCTCTTGCCGATCTCCATCATCCCGCCAGCCGCGCCACCCATGCGCTTGATCATAAAGCTCCAGAACGCAAAGAACAGCAGCGCGGGCACGACCCAGGACAGCAGTGTGGCAATCCACTTGTTGTCGACCTTCCCCAGGAAGCGCACCTTGGCGGCTTCGAGGTCCTGGACCAGATTGGGGTCATTGACCCGGACAGTGGCGAACTGATGATCGCCCTTCCCCTGGCCCAGCAGCGCATCCACCTCCGTTTTGGGCAACAGGCCTTCCAGTCCCTGCGTATTGAGGGTGCCGGTGACCACGTCATCCGCGATCACGACATCGCTGAGCTTGCCAGCCTTGAGCAGGACCTTGAAATCGCTATAGGAGAGATTGTCGACATGCGCGGAGGCAACATAACTCTGGATGACAAGCATCATCATCATCGCCAGGAGGACGTACCACAGGGAGAATTGCTGTTGTCGCGGTTCCATGGGCATTCATCACCTCGTGAGTTGGCATCGGTTCACGGTTTCCTCATTCTCTGACCAGCCTCGTCCGACAGTGTGCTGTGCAGCCATGCAAAAGAGTGACCGTGCCGCAAGAACCGGGCCGCCAACAGGATGGGCACCCGAATTGCCTGGCACTCCGCCACCCCGACGTACCGATTCAAGCACTCGCAGCCGCGCCAGGCATCACTACGCCTCTATCTAGTGTGTGCGTAGCCGGCGCCAAGAGATTGATGCCAATCAAGAAGGAACGATTCGTTGTGCCAGGTCGAGGTACCGCGCCCGGGCGGCGACGCCCGATGGCGGAGCGCATGCAGGGCATGCACGGCATGGACGGTCCATGATGATGGATAGGATGGACGGCAGGGGGGATGTTCGGCGGCAAGGGGTGCGGGGCCGGCGGTCCCCGCATGAGTCAGGACCAGCGCATGAACCTCATCGAGGACAACATGGGCCTGATGCCGATGATGATGGAACAGAGGCTGGACCGGCATGACCGGCCGATGCCGGCACCCGGAGAAGATCCCGCCATGTTCCCTGACAGGACCAGGTGGCTACCGAGGCGGCCAATTACCCAGTAGCGTCACGGCCGAGACGCCCCGGTTCTGCCAGCAGGCATAGTCACAGTCAGTCGGCACGGCATCCACCGCCACCCGGATATCCGTCGCGGCGGCGGATGCGCGTTCGTTCGTGCCGTCCTCCCTGGCGGGAGCCGCTGCCGTGATCAGGCCGGCAGCGAAGCCAAGCACCAGCACTGCGGCGGCGCCCAACAAACATCCGATGCGATTTCCAGCTTTCACGACAGTCTCCTCCCTGCTTGTATCTTCTTTCCCTTCTGCCCTGCTCCTGCATCGCCGGGGCTGGCACGGTCTGATGCCCCAAAGGTAGCCACTGGAACGAATAACTTCCTCGTCCAGGCAGACTAGGGGCAATCCCGTACGCCCGTGCGTGCGCCGGGAAGCAGGCGAAGCGCCAGCTAGTCCCCATAGAGCCGCAGCAGCGGCCCGACGCATTCCGCCAGGTCTACCGGCGCCAGTCGCAGCGAACGGGCGCATAGCAGGCCCCAGAGATGCGCCGCCAGCAGCATGGCCTTGTCTTGCTCGCCCAGCAGCCTGCCAAGGTCGTCGCACAGCACCTTGGCACGGGCACGGATGCGGACTGTCAGGTGGCATAGCTCGCACGCAGGCGTGCAAGCGTGGTGCAGCAAGCCGAGGACGATGCCCGCATAGCGCGGCACTGCCTCGTCCTGCAACATCGTCGCAAGCACGCGCTCCAGATCCGGACGGGCCAGGCCCCCGCCGTTACCGGCGAAGGCTGCGAGCCAGCCGGCCAGATGCGCCTCCGCCCGCCCCATGATGGCTGCCAGCAGGTCGGCGCGGCTACGGAAGTGCCCGTAGACCGCACCGCGTGTCATGGCGATTGCACCGGCCACCTGTTCCAGCGTGACGCATTGCACGCCCTGGCGTTCGAACAGCCGCTCAGCGCTGGCGAGGATGCGCTCTCTCGTGACGGCCGCATCACACGCCCGACGTCTCACCATGGCCGCGCGGCACACGCCTTACTGCGGATGCACGTCATCCGGCCCCCAGAAGGCGCGCATGCCTGTAATGCGCCCGTCTGCACCAAAGGTCATCACATCGGTCACGTCGATGCGTACCGGCTGCCCCTGCATCTGCACGTACACCGCGAAACACAAGGCCGCCGCATTGCCGTGCGAACCCCGGGGCGCCGCCACCACTTCCAGGCGCGCATCGAGCGACGTCGCGTACCGGTAGAAGGCGAGGATGCTGTCCCGCCCGGCTATCACCGGGCCGCCAACGGGGTCCTCGACGGTCGCGTCGTCGGCAAACAGCGCCGCCACGCGCCCGGCGTCCGCCGCATTGAAAGCGGCCACGTAATCGAGCAAGGTGGCCTTCATGCCGGCGCTCTTGTTCRCGGCCATGGTCATGTCGATGGTCATTCCATTCCTCGCTGRAACAGGTTGAACGGGTATTCCATGTTGTCTCATGCGTTTATTTACCTTGCGCTGCCGGCGCGCCGGCCGGACAGCCACGCTAAACGGCGGCTTCGCCCGTGTCCGCGAGGAAGCCCAGGCATTCGCGGTTGAAGTAATCGCTGTGCTCGACCATCACCCAGTGGCCGCAGCGATTGATCAGCACGAAGCGCGCATCGCGGCAACCCTGCAGGAACTTGAGAGCGCCGCCTGCCGGGTTGAAGCGGTCTTCCGTGCCCCAGAAACCGAGCACGGGGCACGCGATCTCACCCAGGCGTTCAGTCAGGTTGGGCACCTTCATGGTGGCCAGCACCTCGCGCGGCTGCTCCTTGCAGACGGCCATGCGCTCGTCCACCAGCGCATCGGTGACCAGCGTGGCGTCATGCACCAGCAACTTCAGCAGCTGGCGCATGGTGTCATGGTTCATTTGCCCGCCGGTGAACAGCGACACCATCTTCTCGATGCCTTCCATGCGGAAATAGGTCTCGCGGTCTTCGACGCCACCCGGCGCCATCATCACCAGGCGGCTGACATGTTCCGGGTAGTCCAGCGCGTACTTCAGCGCGATGGCGCCGCCCAGCGAGTTGCCCACCAGTACGCAGCGCGGCAGTGCCAGCGCCAGCAATTGCGCGCGCAGCGCGGCGACGAAGAAGTCCAGCGTGTATTCCACATCCGCCGGCTTCGACGACTGCCCGTAGCCCGGCAGGTCGACCACCACGGCGCGGAAGCCGGCCGCGGTAAAAGCTGGCACGTTGTGCTTGAAGTTGCTGTGGCCGCTGGCGCCCGGGCCGCTGCCGTGGATGAACACCACGGGTTCGCCGGCGCCTGCATCGAGGCAGTGCAGGCGCAGGCCGTCTGGCGTGGTGATGGTTTGGCCGGCCGGAAATGGTGCAGGCGACGTACTGGACATGTCGGTGTCTCCGCTGTTGTCATGACGAACCCGGCCAATCATGCGCATGCGCCACGGGGCAGGCATCGTCCTTTCAGACTACGAAGCGTCCCGTGGATTTCCCTAAGATCGCACTGACCAGCAAGGCAACGAGATCAAGGGAAAACAGAGATGACGGGAATCGACTTCAGCGGGAAGACGGTGTTGGTGACAGGTGGCGCGCGCGGCATTGGCCGCGCCATTGCCGAAGGTTTCCTCGCGGCAGGTGCCCGCGTGTTCACCTGCGGGCGCACGCCGCCGGCGCATGGCGGGACGCAGCACCGCCAGGCGGAATTCATGGCAGCCGACATCCGCGACACCGAGCAGGTAGAGGCCCTGCTGACCCGGATCGTCGACAGCGCCGGCTCGCTCGATGTCGTGATCCACAATGCCGGCGGCGCACCCTTCGCGCTCGCCGCGGACGCCTCGCCGCGCCTGATGGAATCGATCATCCGCCTGAACCTGGTGGCGCCGCTGCAACTGGCGCAGCGCGCCAACGCGCGCATGCAGGCCCAGGCCAGCGGCGGCGCGCAGATCTTCATCGGCAGCGTCAGCGCGCTGCGGCCCTCCCCCGGCACCGCCGCCTACGGCGCGGCCAAGGCGGGCATCCTGAACGCAGTCCGCTCGCTGGCGGTGGAATGGGCCCCACGCGTGCGGGTCACGGCCGTCAGTCCGGGCCTGGTGCTGACCGAGGCCGCGCAGCAGCAACACTACGGCGATCCGGCCACGCTCCAGCGGGTGGCCGATACCGTGCCGCTCGGACGCCTTGCCGCTCCGCGCGACATTGCCGACGCCTGCCTCTTCCTGGCCTCGCCGCATGCCGCCTACGTATCGGGCGCCAACCTGGTCATCGACGGTGGCGGCGAGCGTCCGGCCTTCCTCGACGCGGCAGTCCACCAGGCCAGCTGAGCCGCCCGGTGCGCGCCTACTCGACCTTGGCCGGATGCGCCTGCACCGGCCCGCCCAGCACCGAGCGATAGGAAACGGGCTGCTTGCCGTCGATATCGCATATGCCGTACTCCTGCGCAATCTCGGCGCTGATCAGCACCTGGCCGGATTTCTCCATGACGGCGGCGTCGCCATGCAAGGCGAGTATGACCTTGCCGGTGAATTCCGGGCTTTCCGCGCTTGGCGCAAAGGCGGCGTATTTGTCGGGCTCGCGCTCCCAGACCCGCATGGTGCGCTCGGTGCGCAGCGGGCCCATCCAGACCGATACCGCCGCCACGCCGTACGGGCGCAGGTCAACCGCCATGTCCTTGGCGAACTTGTCCACGCCGGTCTTCTGCGCGCCATAGGCCGGACCGTGCATATAGCAGCTCGCGCCGAAAGACGACGTGAACGCCATCAAGCCGCGCCCGCCAGCCACCATCATGGGCGCCGCATGCCAGCTCGCCACATAGGCCGAGCGCAGGCCCACGTCGAGGATGTCCACCAGGGCCAGCGGCTTCTCCCAGAAGCCGCCCGGCTCGATCAGTTCGTCATGCAGGAAGGTGGCGTTGTTCACCAGGATATCCAGCCGCCCCGATTCGTCGCCCACCTGCTCGAACAGCCTGCGCACCTGCGCATCGTCGCGATGGTCGCAGGCCACCGCGATGCCCTTGCCGCCGCGCGCATCGATCTCGCGCGCGGTCTCGTGGATGGTGCCGGGCAACGGCGCCTCGCCGTCGCGCTCGGTGCGCCCGGTGACGTACACCGTCGCGCCAGCTTGCGCCAGCGCCAGCGCGATGCCCTTGCCCGCGCCACGCGAGCCGCCCGTGACTACCGCAACGATGGATTCCTTTGCACTGCGCATCGCATTCCTCCTCAGTGATTCCCGCGCCGCGACCTCACCGCGCGGGGCGATGCCCGACGCTATCGCGCATGCCGCCGCGCTTCATCCTCCGTTCGGACTAGCGGCGTGCCTGCGAGTGCGGCCGTTCGCCATCGCATAGGGGAAACCGTCTAGTCCGTTCTGACGATTCCGCGCCCACCGTCGCTCATTACGCTTCTCATCAAAGAAGAAGCCACAAGACGTGCTCGGTCAATGCATCACCAACACCATAGGGGGAGACAAGTGCAAGTGTCACAAAGGGGTTCACCACATCGCACACGCAGGCTACGGCCAGCCGCCATCGTTTCGGCCATCGCCGCGGCGATCACGCCGTCCGCCTGGGCCGGCAACACCATCGATCTCGGCAACGATACGTCGCTTAGCTATTCCTTCAACACCACCTATGCCGCGGCCGTGCGGGTGCAGGGACAAAGCGGTGCGCTGCTGGCACCCGCCAATATCAACGGCGACGACGGCGACCGCAACTTCAAGCGCGGCGACATGACCGCCAACCGTGCCACCGTGCTGGGCGAGGCCAACCTCCAGCGCGGCGAGTTTGGTGCCTTCCTGCGCGGCAGTGCGTTCTACGACCGGGCCTATCGCACTTCCAATTCCAACGATGCGCCCGCCACCGTCAACCACTCCGGCCCCTTCAATGAGTTTACGGATTCCGCGCGCTACTACAACGGCCAGCGGGCCCAGTTGCTGGATGCCTACGCTTATGGCACCTTCAACATCGACAGCACGCGTTTGAGCGTCAAGCTCGGCAATCAGGTAGTGGCATGGGGCGAGAGTCTGTTCTTCCCCAACATCGCCGGAGCGCAGGGGCCGGCGGACGCCACCAAGTCGTTTGTGCCGGGGGCCGAAGTCAAGGACATCCTGCTGCCGGTGCCACAGGCTTCGTTGCAGTGGGAAGCGAATCCCAATTTCAGCCTGCTTGGCTATTACCAGTTCACCTACAAGTCCAACCAACTCAACCCCGCTGGCGCCTACTTCAGTACCTCCGACGTCGTTGGGCCGGGTGCCGAATTCATCATCGGCCCCGGTGGCAGACACATCCCGCGCGGTTCGGATATCAACCCACCAAACTCCGGCCAGTGGGGCGTAGGTACTCGCTTTCGCGCGTTCGACGCCGAGTTTGGCTTGTACCAATTGCGCTACCACGACAAAAATCCGAATGTCGTGACAACCCTGTTCCCGACGCTGCAGTACCAGCAGAAGTTCTTCAGCGGCATCAATCTGACCGGCGCGAGCTTCTCAACGCAATTTCTCGGCGCCAACGTGGCGGGCGAAGTCAGCTACAAAGACGGCGTGCCAATCCTGGTGAATGTCAACGGTGCCGCCACCGCAACACCGGGCAAGGCCGTCCAGGGCCAGATGTCGGCCATTTACTCCATCGGACCGACATTCCTCGCCAGCTCCCAGAGCCTGGTGGGCGAAATCGCCTACCTGCATGTGCTCAGCGTCACGCCGGTCAATGGCTTCAGCACACTCACCAACACCAGGAACTCGGCGGCCCTGCAGCTTGGCTGGTCGCTCTCCTATCTCAACATCTTTAACGGCTGGGACATGACGGTGCCGCTGACGTATGCGCACGAATTCAGCGGAAAGTCGGCAGTGGCCGGCGGCTTCGGTTCACTGACCGGATATGGTGACCGCCGCGCGAGCGTCGGCGTGACTTTCAGATATTTGAACAACCTCGAACTGAACCTGACTTACGCGATGTTCCTGGGCAAGGCGAACATTGTTAATCGACCGTTGGCCGACCGCGACTATGTGGCATTCAATGCGAAGTATTCGTTTTGACCTGGCAGCGATATCACGCGCAATTGCCAGATTTATCTAAAGGAGTGAGACTGTGATGCGACAGCATAAAAATCTTTTGATCCGTAGCACGTTGCTGGCCAGCAGCATGCTGCTGGCGGCAGCCTCGTACGCCTCGGTGACGCCGGACGAACTCAAGCAACTCGATGGCGACCTGACCCCGATGGGCGCCGAGCGCGCCGCCAGCAAGGACGGGCAGATCCCCGCCTGGGGCGGGAAATGGCTGGGCGCCCCCCCCGGAGTGCAGTGGAAGCGGGGAGACCGCTACCCCGACCCTTACGCCAGCGAAAAGCCGGTCGTGGTGATCACCGCGCAGAACATGGATAAGTACGCCGATCACTTGACCGACGGCGAGAAGGCACTGTTCAAGAAGTATCCGGATACCTTCAAGATGCCGGTATATCCGACCCATCGCGACTTCCGCTACAACGATGCGACCTACAAGAACATCCGCACCTACRCGCCCGGCACCAGAATGACGGCCGACGGTAACGGATTGAAGGACGCCCCCCCTATCGTCCCCTTCCCGATCCCGAAGAGCGGCCTCGAACTGATGTGGAACCTGCGCTACTCCCCGTCGATGAATACCGAATCCGCCACCTACGACCAGGCAGCCGTATACGGCGACGGCAACATTGCCTGGGGCCGTGTGCGTTATTCGATCCTATCGCCGCGGAATGGCGCCAACTTCGACCTCAAGAGCGACACCAGGGGCTTTTTCCGCACCGCGACCGATCTGCCCCTGCGCGACCGGGGCATGCTGTCTGTCGGCCACGAATTTTATGACAAGGAAGGCTCCGATACCCGCCGCGCGTGGCAGTACAACCCCGGTACGCGGCGCGTACGGCAGGCCCCGGAATTTGGCTTCGATCAGCCCTCCGGCSCAGGCGGAATCCGCACCCTCGACGACGACCGCCTGTTCAACGGCTCGGGTGAACGCTACAACTGGAAGATTGTCGGCAAGAAGCAAATCTATGTGCCGTACAACAACTACAAGCTGATGAGCCCGGCCAAGTACCAGGACATCCTGGGCAAAGGCCACCTCAACCCGGACTATATGCGCTATGAAATGCATCGCGTATGGGTCCTGGAAGCCACCCTCAAGGAGGGCTTCCGGCATCAGTACGCCAAGCGGGTGCTTTACCTGGACGAGGACAGCTGGACCGCTCTCGCCGCCGACAACTATGATGCGCGCGGCCAGCTGTGGCGAACCAACCTGGCGGCAACCGTCTATGCCTATGACGCACGAAACCTCTACCCGACCACAACCACATATCATGACTTGATTTCGGGTGCCTATCTCGCCGACCGCCTGACCAACGAGGGGCCGATGCCGGTGCTCAACAACAGCCCCGAGTTCAACGAGACCTACTTCTCGCCCGACGCGGCGCGAGGTGCCGGTCACTGACCGCACGCCTTCAATCGCCCCCTTCCCGCAAAGGCCAAGGGGGCGAATTTCATCGCATTGCCCCGCCTGACATCGAGTCTGACCATGGATCCCGAACTGATCGCCGCATTCGGCGATGACCTTCATCGAGCCCTGACCGCCCGCGTACCAGTCGCCCCATTGAGCGGACGTGGCCACCCGCTCACGGTGCGCGACGCCTATCACATCCAGCAGCATTTCGTTGCACGGCGGCTGGCGCAAGGCGACCGCGTCACCGGCAAGAAAATCGGCGTTACCAGTTTGCCCGTGCAGCAGATGCTGGACGTGCACCAGCCCGACTTCGGCATGCTGCTGGCCAGCATGGAATACCCGGACGGCAAGGCCATTGCCGCAAACACGCTGATCCAGCCACGCGCCGAAGGCGAGATTGCCTTCTTCCTCAAACGAGACCTGCGCGGCCCCGGTGTGACCCGCGCGGATGTGCTGGCCGCCACCGAGGCGGTCTCGGCCTGCTTCGAGATCGTAGACTCACGCATCACCGACTGGCGCATCCGTATTCAGGACACGGTGGCCGACAACGCCTCTTGTGGGGTCTACGTGCTTGGCGAGGAGCGCGTGAGCCCGGCCGGCCTCGACCTTGCCGCCTGCACCATGGCGCTTGAAAAAAACGGCGCCGTTGTCGCTACAGGCCAGGGCAGCGCCGCCCTCGGTCATCCCGCCGAGGCGGTGGCCTGGTTGGCCAACACGCTCGGCGAACTCGGCATTCCACTGCTTGCCGGCGAGACCATTCTTTCCGGCTCCCTTGCGGCGCTGATTCCGGTCGCTGCCGGAGACCGCCTGCGACTGCGCATCGACGGGATCGGCACGTGCAGCACCGAATTCGTCTGAACTCACCCACAACTCCAAACCAGGCAAGAAGCCCCATGGCAAAAATCAAGTGCGCCCTGATCGGCCCCGGCAATATTGGCACTGACCTGCTTTACAAGCTGCGCCGCAGCACCGTCCTGGAACCCGTCTGGATGGTTGGCGTCGACCCGAATTCGGATGGCCTCGCCCGGGCCCGCGAACTGGGCCTGAAGACAACCGACCAGGGCCTCGACGGCCTGCTGCCGCACCTGGCCGCAGACGACATCCGCATCGCTTTCGATGCGACCTCGGCCTACGTGCACCGCCAGCACTCCGACCAGCTCACCGCGCGCGGCGTGCGCGTGATCGACCTCACGCCGGCGGCCATCGGGCCCTTCTGCGTGCCGCCGGTCAACCTGGACGAACATCTCGGCAGCAATGCGATGAACGTCAATATGGTCACCTGCGGCGGGCAGGCCACCATTCCCATGGTGTACGCCGTGTCGCGCGTGCAGGCGGTGGCCTATGGTGAGATCGTCGCCACCGTTTCCTCGCGCTCGGTCGGGCCCGGCACGCGTCGGAACATCGACGAGTTCACCCGCACCACCGCAGGCGCCATCGAACAGGTGGGCGGCGCGCGGCAGGGCAAGGCCATCATCGTCATCAACCCGGCCGAGCCTCCGCTCATCATGCGCGACACCATCCACTGCCTGACCGAGGACGAGCCGGACGTGGAAGCCATCACGGCGTCGGTCCACGACATGATTGCCGAGGTGCGGCAATACGTGCCCGGCTACACGCTCAAGAACGGCCCTGTCTTCGACGGCAAGCGCGTCTCCATCTTCATGGAAGTCGAGGGCCTGGGCGACTACCTGCCCAAGTACGCCGGCAATCTCGACATCATGACCGCCGCCGCCGCGCGCACCGCCGAGCGCATCGGCGCCGCCATGCTGCGCGGCGCGCTGCCCGCCGTGGCCACTACCGCATAAGGAGCCCGATATGAACCAACGCATTACCGTGCACGACATGACCCTGCGCGACGGCATGCACCCGAAGCGCCACCAGATCTCGCTCGACCAGATGAAGACGATCGCCCGCGGGCTGGACGACGCCGGCGTGCCGCTGATCGAAGTGACCCATGGCGACGGCCTGGGGGGCGCCTCGGTCAACTACGGCTTTCCCGCGCATAGCGACGAGGAATACCTGCAAGCCGTGCTGGGCGAACTGAAGCAAGCCAAGGTCTCCGCCCTGCTGCTGCCCGGCATCGGCACCATCGACCACCTGCGCATGGCGCATGAACTGGGCGTGCACACCATCCGCGTAGCCACTCACTGCACCGAGGCCGATGTCTCCGAGCAGCATATCGGCATGGCGCGCAAGCTCGGCATGGACACTGTGGGCTTCCTGATGATGGCGCACATGGCGCCGGAAGCGACGCTGGTGGAACAGGCGCTGCTGATGGAGTCCTATGGCGCAAACTGCCTCTACATTACCGATTCGGCGGGGCATATGCTGCCGCACGACGTCACCGCCAAGCTGACGGCCGTGCGCCAGGCGCTCAAGCCGGAAACCGAACTGGGCTTCCACGGCCACCACAACCTGGCCATGGGGATTGCCAACTCGCTGGCGGCCGTGGCCTGCGGCGCCACGCGCATCGACGCGGCAGCCGCCGGGCTGGGCGCCGGCGCCGGCAATACGCCGATGGAAGTCTTCGTGGCGGTCTGCGAGCGCATGGGCATCGAGACCGGCGTGGACGTGTTCCGCATCGCCGACGTCGCCGAAGACCTGGTGGTACCCATCATGGACCAGCCGATCCGCATCGACCGCGATGCGCTTACGCTGGGCTACGCCGGCGTGTACTCGTCCTTCCTGCTGTTCGCCAAGCGCGCCCAGGCCAAGTACGGCATTCCGGCGCGCGAGATCCTGGTCGAGCTGGGGCGTCAACGGCTGGTCGGAGGTCAGGAAGACATGATTGAAGACACCGCAATGACCTTGGCACGCTCGCGCGGCCTGCCATTAGGCTGACCAGTCTGAAACGCACGCCCTTGCCGGCGGCACGCTCGCATACGGTACTACCGTATTTGGCCGCCGCCGCCGTTGCCTGCCATGTCGGACGGAACCCTGCGTGCCGCCTTAACTCGTAAGGCAGGATGCCCTGCGTTGGCTACGCCATTTCCCTAGTCGCCGAACCCACAATCCTTGCGCCGCCGACAGGCTATCGAACAGTTCGCCCGTTCTATGTCTCGCAGTCGCCGAATCGACTGTGCAAGTTGGTTGGAGCCGCCATCCCGCCACAAAGAAACTCGATCAGAATCTCCACGTGGTCCCACAGTACCTGTTCCCGCGAAGCGTTCCCCGGAGCTATCGGCAATTGGGGACGAGCGGATATGTCGGCGAGACTCTGGAGCATCGCATGGGAACAGACGATCAGCCGCAGCCCGAGCACTCGCATAGGAATTTCGGGCAGGATGCGCTGAAGCATTGCAATCAAGGCGGAGGAATTCTCCCCAAACGACTGCTCGAATATCCGGGCGATCTTCGGGTTGCGGTCCGTATGGAGGCGCGCCAGGAATTGAACATAGCGCGCACCCGCGCTGCCTTCTTCAATGATCTTCCTGGCAAGCGGGATGACAAGTATTTCCACGACGGCGCGGAGCGTGACCTGTGGCTGCGCCTGAAGGGAATCGTACATGGCACGGCGTTGCGCCATCAACGGCATCATATGGCGCTCCAGCAGCGCGTCCACTACCTTATCCAGGCCGCCGAAGTGATAGTGGAGAATACCGGCGCTAACGCCGGCCGCCGCGTTGATGCTGCGCGCAGATACGCCGTCCACGCCGTACTTGGCCATCAGTTCTTCGGCCGCCAGCAGAATGCGTTCCCGGGCCTCGCCTTTTACAGTGGGTAATGTCATCGAATACAGATAGGACGGGTGCCGCCTCCCCCTCTGAGGCAATTGGCCAATGACGCCAATAACCCCATATTCCGTGCGGTCGTTGAGACAGTGCGACAGGGCATTGGGCAGCAATGCGGCTCAATGCCCTGTCGCGCCCGGCTATGCGTTCGGCACTACTGCCGACTCACATACGCTGCGATGAGATGTTGCCGCCATCAACAACAATCTCCGCGGCAGTAATGTAACTCGCCTCGTCCGACAAAAGGAAGCGCGCAACACGGCCAATTTCCTCCGGTTGACCCAGTCGGCCGAGGAGAATACGGCGCTCGAAGGTGCCTGCCGGCAAACTGTCCACGGCGGGCTGGAGCATTGGCGTCAGGATCTGGCCCGGGGAAATCGCGTTGATACGGATGTTATCGCGCCCAAGGCCGTCCGCCAGCGACCGGATCAGTGACAACATGCCGCCTTTCGCTGCGCTGTAGATGGGGTTGATATGATTGCCCAGGGTAGCGTTGATTGACGCAATGCCGACCACCGCAGAGCCCGGATTGGCGCGGAGATCCGGCAACAGCGCCTGCACCAGGAGTGCGAATGAGCGGAGGTGGACATTGATGCCAGCATCCCATTTTTCCGGAGTGATGCCCTCGAGCGACTCGGTATCGACCGTACCCGCAGCATGGAGCAAGCCACCAATTCTGGGCAATGCCGCGCGGGTTGCGCTCAGCGCAGTCCGCAGCGCGCCGGGATCGCACAGGTCGACGCCAACGCCGAGTGCCGCAACGCCAAATTCCTTGGCAATCTCCGCTGCCCGGCTTTGCGCCTTCTCAGCCTGGATGTCCCACAGCGCGACATCGCGACCTACGGCGGCTAGTGCGCGCGCCGAGGCAAGCCCGAGCCCTGAAGCCCCACCAGTGACGATCACGGCTGTATTGGGCGACGCGAGTAACGATTTCATTTGAGGTCTCCTGTCAAGATGGTTTGAGTGATCGAATGAACCTGGCAACGAGGACGCCTGTGCGCAAGGCTACGACAGGCTCCGGGCAGCGTGCAACCGATAGCGGTCGCCGGTGAAATATTGTCTTGACGACGATCCATGGCGCTTGCTACATTCCATTCGAACATTTGATTCAATCGAATGCTTAGACATTCTGGCACACGCCCACGCGAAAGCGCAATAAGCATCGGTCAGAACGAAAACAACAGGAGACGCGAGAGACCATCATGAACAGACTACGCAAGCGTTTGGCCACGGCGTTGTGCCTGGCCCTGAGTTGCGCCGCGACCGGCTTCGGCTGGGCCGCCAGCAACGAGGTGCAGCCTGGCGATACACCGCCGGTAGTGCAGCTGCTGCGCGCGCCGGTCGGTGCGCCAAATGTGGTAGTGGTCTTGCTGGACGATGTAGGTTTCGGTGCGGCCGGCACCTTCGGCGGACCGGTCACGACACCTGCGATGGATGGCCTGGCCAGTGCGGGCTTGCGGTATAACCGGTTTCATACCACTGCAGTGTGTTCGCCGACACGCGCCTCGCTACTCACAGGCCGCAATCCACACGCAGCAGGTGTCGGCGCAGTGCTGAACTCGCCAAGCAGTTATCCGGGTTACCGGGGGATGCTGCAAAAGGACTCCGCCACAATTGCCGAACTGTTGCGTCAACAGGGCTATAGCACTGCGGCCTTTGGCAAGTGGCATCTGACACCGGATTGGGAAGCGTCGCAGATCGGTCCTTTTGACCGCTGGCCGACCGGCCAGGGCTTTGAAAAATTCTATGGGTTTATCGGCGCCGAAACCGATCAGTTCAATCCTTCGCTATACGATGGCACCACGCCAGTGCTAAAGACGGCCTCGAAGGACTACACCCTGAACGAAGATCTGTCGACACGCGCCGTCAACTGGATGCGCGCGCAACACTCGATCGCACCTGACAAGCCGTTCTTCGTGTACTTCGCCCCGGGCGGCACCCACGCTCCGCTCCAGGCACCCAAGGCATGGATCGAGAAGTACCGTGGCAGGTTTGACAAGGGCTGGGACGATATGCGGCTAGAAATCCTGGCCCGACAAAAATCCCTTGGCGTCGTGCCTCAGGATACAAAGCTGACACCGCGGCCGGATGAACTCCCCGCCTGGGACAGCCTTAGTACAGACCAGAAACGGGTTGCCGCACGGTTAATGGAAATCTACGCGGGGTTCCTCGCGCATACCGACGCGCAAATTGGCCGCCTGGTGCAATCATTGAAGGAGAGCGGCCAATTTGACAACACACTGTTTATCTACGTGATGGGCGACAACGGGGGCAGCCTTGAAGGCGGCATCCACGGCGCGGATAGCTACATGGGCAATTTGCAAGGCATGCCTGAGAAACCGGCTGCCGATCTGGTGAAACGCCTGGACAGCCTGGGCGGCCCGAACAGCTATGTGCAGTATCCAGCCGGCTGGGCCTGGGCCATGAGTTCTCCCCTGCCATGGGCCAAGACGGTTGCTTCGCACCTGGGCGGAATTCGCAACGGCATGGTGGTTTCCTGGCCTGCACGAATCCGGGATCATGGTGGTCTGCGCAGGCAGTTCTCTCATGTGAACGATCTGGCGCCAACCATCCTAGAGGCGGCGGGACTGAAAGCCCCCGCAGATGTCAACGGCGTAAAGCAACGTCCGATGGACGGGACAAGCCTGATCTATAGCTTCGCTGACAAGGACGCACCGGAGAAGCACACCACGCAGTACTTCGAAGTTTTCGGCAACCGTTCGATCTATCACGAAGGCTGGTTGGCCTCGGCCCGGCACAAGGACCGAGACCCCTGGGCAAGCATATGCCAGGGAAAACGGCTCGCCGACGACACCTGGGCCCTCTTCAACCTGAATGAGGACTTCAGCCAGTCCACCGATCTGGCAGCCAAATTGCCGGAGAAACTCAAGGAGATGCAGGCGCTGTTCCTGGCGGAGGCGGCAAAGAATCAAGTATTGCCAATGCAGGACACGGCCTGCTCCCGCACGCCTCTCCCCAACCTGACTGGCAAGCGCACAGAGTTCAGCTACTTCGCGGGAGCGGTGGCCATCCCCGAGGCTGAAGCGCCAGCGATCAAGAACCGCTCGTACAGCATCGTGGCTACGGTGGATATTCCCAAGGGCGGCGCCCATGGTGTCATTGCCACCATGGGTGGCACTACCGCGGGCTGGTCCCTTTACCTTGACGATGAGGGCAAGCCGGTCTACGTGCAGAAAGTGTTCAATGCGGCGCGCATGGAGATTACGGGCAGCAAGCCGCTACAACCGGGCAGGAACGTGTTGCAGTTTGACTTCGCCTACGAGGGAACAGGTTATGCCAAGGGCGGCACCGGCACGCTTCAGGTGAACGGCAAGGCGATAGGCAGTGGCCATCTGCCGGTCACCACGCCAGGCTTCTTCTCCGCTGACGAGACCTTTGACGTTGGCATGGATACCGGCTCACCGGCCGGACATTACACCGCGGGTTATCCGTTTAGCGGCGTCATCGAGCGAGTGGATATCCGTCTGCGCTGAGCATCCCCGCCACCCCGGTCTCGCCGACCCCGTCATGGGTAAGGCGAGGCCCGCCACCGTTCCGTGGACGCATGCGAAGACGCCTGCCCTCCTGGACGGGCAATGGCGGAGGCGAACCACGCAACGACGCGCAAGCCATTGTCGAGGCAGCGTCTTGCGCCCCACGAGCGTCCGCATTGCCCCACCCGCTATACCAGTAGTTATTCTCCTTTCTTCCTAATGCCTCGACGGCAGGAGAGTTGCCCATGCGATCCCCACTACAGATACCATTCATTATCCGCGGTGAACTGATTGACAACTGCACACTGGAATTTGGCGGGCGCGGCGGAAATATCGCATTCTCCACGCCGAATCTAAAGAATTATCTGGACAGGCTCACACTAAACGCGCCATCGAAGATGGCGGACCTCTATGCGTTGACCTTCGACGATATCGTGGACTTCCTGGCGCAAGTGGGAAAGAAACTGGTCCTTTCGGAAAACCCTCACCTGCAGGCCGCCTACGATCTCTCCTGCCAGACATCGGGAATTTCCGATTCCATTCTGCGGCATCTCTATGAGGCAATACCGGAGATGTTCTCGCCCGCCGTTGTGCGCGAAACGGCGGAACGCCTGGTAGGCATTGACTATCTTGAAAAATGGGTCGAGCAGCCCTCCCGTGTGCATACGGGAAAACCCAGCCGCATTCGCGCCTTCGGTGCTCGCTGCGTCCATGTCATTGCAGGAAATGTGCCGATGGTGGGCGTTGGTACGGTTATCCGCAACGCCTTTACACGCTCGGATGCCATCATCAAGACGCCCTCGAACGACCCGCTTACCGCTACAGCCATCGCCCGCACCATGCTCGAACTGGACCCTGACCACCCTCTGACAAGGCACCTGAGCGTGGTGTATTGGAAAGGTGGCGACGAGTCCATCGAAAGACATATCTATGACCCGCGCCTGGTGGAAAAGGTCGTCGCCTGGGGTGGCTTCGCCAGCATCCGGCACATCACCCAATACTTGCAGCCAGGCTTGGATCTGATCACCCTTGACCCGAAACACAGCGCCACCATCATTGGCCCGGAAGCCTTTGCAGATGCAGATACCATGCGCTCGGTCGCACGCAGGCTCGCACTCGACATCGGCGTGATGAACCAGGAAGGCTGCGTAAACGCGAGGGTTGTCTATGTGGCGTGCGGCACTGACGAGGCCGGTCTTGAACATGCCAATCAATTGGGCAAGCTGACCTTCGATGCCTTGCAGAAGCTGCCGACCACATTGAGTACACCTCACAAATCCTTCAGTCGCGAGCTCAAGGATGAAATCGACGGGCTGCGGCTTGCCGGTGACGAATACCGGGTGTACGGGGGTAGATCCAATGAGGGCGCAATCCTTGTTTCGCAAAACGACACCCCTGTGGATTTCGCCCGGCAGCTCGCCTGCCGGGTCGCCAATATCGTGCCGATCGATTCCATGGATACCGCAGTGATGTCCGTCAGCGCCTATACCCAGACGATCGGCCTCTACCCGGAATCGCTTAAGGATAGCCTGCGCGACCGGCTCGCGTACCAAGGTGGACAACGTCTCGTTTCGCTCGGCGCCGCGGCGCTTTTCGAGGATGCGGCAATTCCACAGGACGGCATCGAGCCGGTACGGCGGATGTGCAAGTGGATTGTGGAGCAAACCTCGGATGGCAACGCCCTGGAAGCGCTGGCCGCAGGCGCGTCGCATTGATCGTGATCTTCAAGGAGCAGTTCGATGTCCCGTATCCATGAACAGTTACTCGATGACGCATCGAGCTATGTCAACGCTCGCTACGACGAAGGATTTCGCCTGTCGCGAGAACAACTCGAACAGGTTCACCTGCGTGGCGTGCAGCGGAGGTTTGACACCATGCGCGATGAGATACCAGTGCTCAGAAGGCTGGCGGACGAACAGGGCATAGAGAAGATCGAACGGTTGAATGATGTAGTGCCCCTGCTCTTTCCCCACACAACCTACAAATCCTACCCGCTGTCGCTACTGGAGCGGGGTCAGTTCGATCGCCTGACGCGTTGGCTGAACGGATTGACAAGACAGGATCTCAGCAAACTGGATACCCAAGACATCAATACCATTGATGCATGGGTGAAACGGCTTGATGACGCCAGCGAATTGCGGATACTGCATACGTTTGGCACGAGCGGCAAGCTATCGTTCATGCCGCGCACTGCGAGAGAGTGGGCAATATCGAATACGCTCACCGCGCACTGCGTGCGTGACTGGCACGGCGCCGGCAGCGGGCCAGACCTGCTGCGCGCACGAATGCCAATGGTGCAACCGGGCTACCGCTTCGGCGCCGGCGCAACGTACCGGGGCGTGGAAGAGATGGTCAGGCGGTGGGCTGGAGGCGATGAGAATGCGCTGTTTCTCTATCCGGATGATTATTTCAGTGCTGATATCGCCTCCCTGGCAGGTCGCTTGCGTGCCGCCGAAGCGCGGGGCGAACAGGGTACGCTGGAGATATCGCCAGCGCTGCTGTCCCGCCGTGAGGAGTTCGCCGCACGGGAACGGCAGCGCCCGGAACAGATGAAGCGGTTCCTGGAAACGGCAGTCCAGCGATTCGGGAAGCAGGATATTTGCCTGTTCGCGGTATGGCCAATCCTGTACGAATGGGCCGAGGAAGCTCTGGCCAATGGTACGCGCAACGCCTTTGGCGCCGGCAGCGTGCTGATGAGTGGCGGCGGCAACAAAGGGCGCGCGCTGGCGGACAACTATCGCGAGAGAATATTCGAATTTCTGGGCTTCGACCGGGTATTCGAGTTCTACGGCATGAGCGAGCTGATGGTAAGCCTTCCTCGCTGCAGCCAAGGGCACTTTCATGTGCCACCGGTGTTGGTACCTTTTGTCCTCGACCCCGAGAACGGCCATCCGTTTCCGCGAGAAGGTACTCACACGGGCCGATTCGCCTTTGTGGATCTGCTGCCCGATTCCTACTGGGGAGGCTTGATCACCGGCGACGAAGTTACCTTGAGCGGCTGGGATGCCCCTTGCGAATGCGGGCGCAGCGGGCCCTACCTGCACGCTACCATTCAGCGCTACAGTGAAAAGCAAGGCGGGGATGACAAGATAAATTGTGCCGGCGCGCCGGAGGCCCATGACAAGGCGGTGGAATTTTTGTTGTCTGCAGTGCGATGATTGACTTCGGCTTGCCGAGTGCGCCGTCATCACGCCGCGGATAAGCTGTGCCACCCGCCAACTCGACTGACTTTTCCGAAATCCGGCCGGGCCGCCCCCCACAATTTGGATGCCGGCCCGGCGCGACCGTGCGGATCAGAACGCCAGCGGCCTTTGCGCAGCGTCGACGCCACCGTCGATGAAAACGACATTGCCGTGCAGATATGCTGCCTCGGGGCGGCACAGGAACGCGATCAGCGCGGCTACCTCATCGGGCTGCGCGCGCCGCCCAAGGGGAGGCAGAAAGTCGCGGATGGCATCGCCATAGCGCGGATCCCGCAGGCCAGCCTGCAGCATAGGCGTTTCCACCGCGCCGGGCGCCACCACATTCAGGCGCACCCCGGCCCGCCCCCAGCTGGCGGCACGTTGCCGTGCCGCTGCCGCGACGGCGTTCTTCGCGCTTGCATACGCCAGATAGCCCGCCTGGGCGGCCTGCTCACCACCCGCCTCCTGCGCCGCGCGCACCAGGGCGTGCACGCCGTCCTCATCGCCCGCCAGGTAGGCGTCGCGCAGCGGGCTGCCTGCCCAGGACTGCAGCGTGGCCGAATTGGACGACACCACCACGGCGCACGGCGCCTTGCCTTGCCGCAATGCCTCGAACAAGCCGTCCAGCAGGGTTACCACGCCGAAGTAGTTGACCGAAGCAACCAGCGTCGCAGGATCGACATGCGGGCCCAAACCAGCGCAACAGATCAGCTTGTCGATCCTGCCGCCGGACTGCGACAGCGCGCCATCGATAGCGGCCTCCCGGCCGTGCCGGGTGGAGAGGTCGGCGTGGATCTCGGCATCGCGCAGGTCGATGCCGATGACCCTTTCGCCGTCGGCCAGCAGGCGCCGGCGTACGGCCGCGCCCATGCCGGAGGCCGAGCCGGTGATGATAGTAGTAGTCATGGTGTTCGTTCTGTGTGTGAAAAGAGGAAAAAGAAGAAGGGCTTCGGACGTTCGCGTGGGTACTGCATGTGGGTGCGAGTGGCCAGAAGTAAAACGCTGGGTTGCTCCCCTCTCCCATGAAATGGGAGAGCAAGCCCGGGGAGATGGCGAGCGCTCGCTCAACGCGATGCGCCTCACTCTTGCGCAGGCCTGCCCACTCCCCCAACCTCACCCGCCATGCGCGGGTGAGGGGGAGCTACGGCAGTGCTGGAATTAGCCCAGCAATGAATCGACCCACACGAAAGTCGGATGAACCAAAGAAAAAGGCGAAGGCGGAAAGGAGAGAATCGAGACAAACCAGACGGCGTCAGCGTAACGGCCGCTGGCTGAGCTCCATCAGCACCGCCGCGCCGCGGCTACGCAGGCAATCATCGTCGCAGACAGGCCACTCTCGCGCCGCGTTGGCGGAAACGACGATGCCGGTGCCGGCATCGTCGTCGCCACCGTGGCCGGCAAGCGCGGTGGCGGCGCCCGTTGCCAGGGTCAGCAACACTCCGGCCACCACACCCGCGGCGACCAGTCCCGTCGCCCACAACCACCGAGTCCGCTTCATCGCTGTCTCCCGACCGTTTTTTTGGCTTCTGACTGGATGTTAGTCACCGGTCCGGCAAGCCGCTTCGTCTGAGCGGACTAAGGGGAATCCCGCGAATGGCGATATTCATGATGGACCTCCGTGCGGGAGGGTGGTAAGCCCCTCAGCGTCGCCGACCGGTGGGTGCGTCGGGTCCGTCTCGGTAAATCAGCATCCAGCATTCAAGGGCGGCAACGCCGGCGACCGGCCGATCCACTGGCTGGTCGCCGGGAAACCGCGCCCGGCCGGGGCACCTCCCTGAGGCGGGGAGTCATATTTGCGAGATTTCCTTCGCCGCTCTCGCCGCACCGCGCATAGCACCTTCGATATAGCCGATGCCGGTGCAATCGCCAACTTCATGGACCTTAAAGCCTTCGGTCTCCAACTGCCTGGCAAGCGTCAAGTCACCTGCCGCACCTTTGGCCACGATGACGCTATTCGCATCGACCGCCTGCGCATTGCCTGCCTGGTCGGTGAAGCAAACCCTGTCAGGTTCGATCCGGATGTCCGAGGCCCCCGGAAAGAGACCAAGGCCGTGCTCCTTAAGCTCCGCAAGCAGCCGCATCCGGCGGACTATCGTCAGTCCCGCGCCGAACCGCGGCGCCTCATCGACGACTGTCACCAATCGTCCGCGCTCGGACAGGAACTCGGCCAGTTCGAGACCGACCAGTTCGCCACCGATGATCACGACGTGCTTGCCCAACGGCATCCATTGCCGGGTCGCCTGGCGAACGAAATCGAGATTCGAGGTCAGGCCGCTCGCCGCACCGATTTTTGATGCCATGCGTGTCGCCCACCCGACCTTGCGCGCCAGTTCCTGTGAGCCTTCACCGAGCATCAGGCGGCGCATGTCGTCCCCGCTCATGACGTGCGGCAGGTCGTTTCCTGGTATCGGCGGCAATCCGCGCACCGCGCCGGTTGCAACGACAACGACGTCCGGGGATAGCGTGCGCAGCAGCTCGGGCGTCGCTCGTGTGCGCAGGCGCACGTCGATTTGTGACGATTCAACCTGGTGCCTGAGCCAGTCGAGCAGTGGCTCGTTGGCCTCATAGGCGAGCGCGGCAATGCGCAGCGTGCCGCCCAGTTGGTTGGCCTGCTCCAGCAACGTTACTTGATGCCCGTCCGCCCGTAGCCGGCGCGCCGACTCCATGCCACCGGGGCCTCCGCCGATAACCACGACTCGCTTGCCACTCTTCGGTAATTGACGATGCAAATACTCGAAACCGATTTCGGGGTTGACCGCGCAGCGCAGCGGCTTGCCAACGTAGATTGCGCTAATGCATGTGTAGCAATAGATGCAGGGCAGCACGTCATTGGGCCGCCCTTCGGTGAGCTTTCGCGGCAGATACGGGTCGGCTAGCAACTTCCTCCCCATTGAGACGAAATCGATCGAGCCATCGGCAATCCTTTCGTCGCCGAGCGCGGGCTCGATCCGGCCCGATGCGATGATCGGAATGCTGACCGCGGCCTTGATCCGCGCCGCAAACGGAAGATTGAGCCCGGGCTCATGCGGGGTATGCGATGCCGAATGCAACTTTGGCTTGCCCGCGTCATGATAGGCGCTCACGGTGATCGCGTTGGCCCCCTCCTCCTCGACGATCTGCGCGGTGCGCACCGCCTCGTCAATCGTGATGCCGCCCGGAATGCCTTCCTCGCGCGAGTCGAGTTTGCACCACACAGGAAAATCGGGACCAACCGCCGTACGCACGGCCCGAATCACCTCGACCAGGAGACGGACGCGATTTTCCAGCGGGCCTCCATATTCATCGGTACGCCGGTTCGTCGTGGGCGAGACGAACGACGACAGGAGATAGCCGTGCCCGCCATGGATCTCGACGCCGTCAAAGCCGGCCCGCCGCGCCCGGCTCGCAGCCGCGGCAAATTGCGCGATCAGCGTGTCGATGTCGGCCTTCGTCATGACCTGAATCGTCACGCCGGTGATGCGGCCGAACGGCGCCTCGGCCAACTCTTCGAGCAAGAACGCCTCGGTGAAATCGCCAGTGGGAGGTTCAGGCAGGGAGGGCGCCCACACCGGCCGCCCCGCAAGCATATCCTCCACGCCGACCAATCCTCCATGGTGAAGTTGCGCGGCGATCTTTGCGCCGTGCGCGTGGACGGCTTCGGTCAGCGCGGTCAGGCCGGGAAGAAAGCGATCGTCCGAAATGGCGATCTGGTTCACCTGATTGGCACCGGTCGGCCAAGCCACGCCGGCAACGCCGGTGATGATCAGGCCCGCC
Source organism: Cupriavidus sp. 01L45 (assembly GCF_056399885.1). Lineage (NCBI taxonomy): Bacteria > Pseudomonadati > Pseudomonadota > Betaproteobacteria > Burkholderiales > Burkholderiaceae > Cupriavidus > Cupriavidus sp. 01L45. The sequence goes on from NZ_JBFTSG010000037.1 coordinate 107,180, forward strand.
CCCCCTTTGGCCTGCGATTCGTGATAGCGGACGATGCGCTCACCGCATTGGCCATCTGGCTCCGCAAGGCTCGCACCCATCGCGGTGACGACGATGCGGTTGCGTAGTGTCATCGTGCCGATTCGGCCGGGTGCAAGCAGGTGGCGATACGATGTGCGGCTCATTGACTGGCTCCTGTGATTGCGTCTTGATAGAAATGCCGGCGGCACGGCGGCGCAAGGCGTGTCATTTGTCTCTCCGCATCGATCATCCGATTTTGGGGAGTGTCATTCGTTCATATGCGGATCTGTCATGCGCGGCGGAATGCCACGCAAGATCACGCAGACGTGCCATGCCGGACGCCACGGAGAATCCGCATCTGCCGGCGAATCGCACCCTCGTCCGCAGGAACCAGGCTATAGGCAAGCCCGATGCGGCTAGCCAGCGCAATGATGTCGTCCAGCGAAGCGGGCGTCGCGCCTGACTTCTCTACGTAATCGCGGTAGCGGTCAGCCAGCACCTTGTGCCACATGGGCTTGATGTTCTCGAGGATGTAGGGAAACACCTCCGCCGTAACGCTTCTGGCCAGGTAGTCCTGACGAAGCCCGGCGAGGCGTTGCCGGTACTTCACGGCGAAACACACGCACTCTTCGAGATACCCCTCGAAATCCCCCTCGTAGCCCGACAAGCTACGCTGCATCTCCTCGAAAAAGACGCCGTTTTCCGCGTCAATCGCGGCTTGGATCAGATCATTCCGGGTGCTGTAGTAGCGGTAAAGGGTTCTGCGTGAAATGTTGGCGCGCTTGGCCACATCATCCACGGTGAAACCCTCGATACCCATCTCGGCCATGCAGTCGAGCGTGGACCTCAGAATCAGGACGCGCCCTTGCTCGGGACTGTCTATTCGGCTGGCGTCTCCCCAGCGAAGTTGTCTATTCATTCGGAACCTTGCCTCTTGCGGAGTGATGCGCTCTTGATCGCAGTGTGATCCCGGCATTGCCGTGGCGCCTTCACCCAGTATTGCACAAAGAATATTTTTTGTGCCATTGTTTTGACTCATTTATGTATTTATGTGCCATAGTGGCCGCACCCGATGCGCTTTGCCGYGCTCGGAAACGGGCAACTTGTTGACCTCTGAACCGGCGTACTTCGGCCCGCCTAACCACTGACTGGTACAGGTCGCCTGGAAAACACTTAACGTTGGAGGCAAGCCAATGAACAACAGCAATCCGGCCGTGAATTGGAATACATCGTACGACGTGGTCGTCGTCGGTTCCGGGGCAGGCGCGATGACGGCCGCGCTGCGCGCATACGATCTCGGCTTGACCGTGCTCCTCGTCGAGAAAAGCCCGCACTATGGGGGCACGACGGCTATTTCCGGCGGCGGAATCTGGATCCCTTGCAATGGTCAGATCCAATCTCTAGGCGGCAACGACTCCTATGAGGAAGCGGTGGCGTATCTCCGGGATGTCATAGGGGAAGATTTCGATCTGAACAGAATCAATGCCTATCTCAAAAACGGGCCGGAGATGGTCCAATATCTCGCCACGCAGGCGCAGACGCATTTCCACGCGGTGCCCCGCTATCCCGACTACTATCCGGACCGCACGGGAGGAAAACCGGGTTACCGCACCATGGAGCCAGCGGCATTCGACGCGCGCCGGCTCGGCGATGCATTTGACGAACTCCGCGCCCCATCGCCCGCCACCCTGGTCGGCGGGCGCATTTCGCTGACGCAGATCGAAGCCCACACCATCGTAGCGAAGGAGTCCGGCTGGCTCGGCCTGTTGGCACGCCTCGCGTTCCGGTACGCAACGGATTTGCGCTGGCGCTGTCGAACGCACCGGGACCGCCGGCTCACGCTTGGCAACGCCCTGGTCGCGAGCCTGCGCGCGGCACTCGCGCATCGGTCCATACCGCTGTGGCTCGACACCCCGATGCGCACGCTCCACGCGCACGATGCCCGCGTGACCGGCGTGGCGGTGGAGCGACGGGGACGCGAGTACAACGTACGCGCGCGATGCGCGGTGGTGCTCGCCTGCGGAGGCTTCGAATCCAGCCAGGAAATGCGCGACCAATACCTGCCGAAGCCCACGCAAGCCGAATGGACAGCCGCCCCGCCCATCAATACCGGAGATGGAATTCGGGCTGGTCTCAAGCTCGGCGCGAACGTTTCGCTGATGGGATACACATGGGGTGTGCCGACGGTACGGGTTCCCGGGGAGGAAAAACAACGCGGGCTTTTCGTGGAGCGCTCATTGCCGCGATGCGTGCTGGTCAATCGGCTCGGTCGACGCTTCGTCAACGAAGCAGCGCCGTACCCGGACATCATCCACGCCATGTATGCCGACCACGCGCAAACAAATGCGAATGTGCCGGCATGGCTCGTGTTCGATGCAGAGTATAGAAAACGCTATCCGTGCGGCGTGCTGCTTCCCGGCAGCATACAGCCTGACTCCCGGATTCCGCATGGCTGGCTGGACCATGTCATCTATCGCGCCGGAACGCTGGCCGAACTGGCCACAAAAATCGGCGTCGATCCACGCGGCCTTGCCACGACTGTCGCGCAAATGAACGCCTATGCGTCAGATGGTACCGACCTCGAATTCGGCAAGGGAAGCAATATCTTCGACCGCTACTATGGCGACATCTCCTCCAAGCCGAACCCGTGCCTGGGCCCAATCGACCGCGCCCCTTTCTACGCGCTGCGGATCGATCCCGGCGAGATCGGCACCAAGGGCGGATTGAGCACTGACGCCTGCGCCCGCGTCCTCCGTCCCGATGGCAGCGTAATCGAGGGATGCTATGCGATCGGGAATACCTCGGCCGCGGTCATGGGAAAAACCTATCCCGGACCAGGTTCGACTATCGGGCCGGCGATGACCTTTGGCTACATCGCCGCGAATCAGATCGCGGCAGAGAAAATCGGCGGAGGCAATCCCCGCCCATAAGCAGATTGAGACGGGCTGGAAACCGTGAAGTCCGACGTTGCCCAGAGCTTAACGACCAGAGGGAAGCTGGAACGTTTACCCCCGCGGGATCTATACGCAATCCGGGCTAACCCTCCTCTTGCTGCCACAAAAAAACACTTCCGAGCCGCGGTTGGCTGAACGGCTTTGCAGAGCCTCCTCAAAGCCACCTATGACGCACATATGTGTGTAGTCCGATTGGACGATGCTGACGCCAGATTCCACAAATATGCTTCGATCAAGAGACCGGCCCTAACGGTACAACAGGAATCGGCATCTGCCCGTGGTGGGCAGTAGCAAGAGGAGACAGCGATGAGAGCATGGTTGCGGGCGGGTAGTCTGTTTGGGGCCGGTGCGGCCGTGGCCCTGGGTCTTGCGTTTGCTGAGGGCCTGCCGTCTGCCCGGCCTGGCTTTGATCCGGAGAGCGCGATCAGACACGACGGACACCTGGCCGGCACAGAAACCAATGGCGCGGCTATCATGCAGGCGTCTTGCGACGACACCTGCCGGCAGAGCATTGGGGTTGCCGCGGTTGCCCTCCTGAATCGCCGCAGCGTCCCATAGTGTACGTTCCATGCCGACGGGCCTGGTCAGATCCGTGCCGCAATGCCGGCAAGATGCTGCGCCCAGATGTCCCCGCCACCTTCACATTAGCGTTGTTGGCCACAGCAAGCCGCCGGGCGGCACGCCCGCGTGAGCGCATCGTGCATTCCGCCGATTGAATGGCTCCGCCGAACAACCTCAATTCGTCAGCCTCACCTCACAATCACAGCCATACTTATCCACGGAGTTACCCAATGAGAGCATTGCTCTTCGCGTCGACCGCGGTCGCGCTTGCGACAGCAAGCCTTACGTGCGCGCAAGCCGCCCAGCAAGAGAACGCCACCTTCCCGGGCCGCAACCCCTGGCTGACCGACAGCGTCTATCCCATTTCGCACGACAATCCGGCCGCGACCGATTCCGTCCCGCATGCCGGCCCAACCAAGGGCCGCAGGCTGTCGACAGATGATGTGAAGTCCGTTCCAACCGTCTTTACCTCGAATCCCACAGTGAAGAAGATCGGCGACAAGACGATCATCTTCGCTGCCGGCGTCGAGGGCATCAGCAAGATCGACGCGACCGGTGAGGCCTATGACCTGGTCTCACTCCTGCCCTACCCTGGAATGGAGAAACTGGCCACGAATGCCAATCGCGAGAAGATCCGGGCGGCACTGGAGGAAGTCGATGCCGCTCGGCGCGCGAATGATGACGCCAAGCTGCTGGCACTGTCGGGGAAGATGGAGGAACTGGGCTTCAAGCGCCAGTCGCTGGCCAACGGCGCCTACAACATGATTGACAAGGATGGCGTTCACTATGCGGCCTTTGGTGGCCTGAAGATCCTCAAGTCCACCGACGACAATGATCCGAAGAAGCCACTGCGCGTCGTCAAATTCCGGGACTTCTCGGAGGCATTGCCTGAGGACATGCGCAAATCTGCCATCATCGGCATGGGCATGACCTATGCTGGCGATGTCGTTGCCGCGGCGCATGGCGCAGTGCTCCTGCTGGACCGCGACCTCAATCTCAAGAGCACGATGCTGCTGCCGGGCGAGGCGATCGAAAACAGCATCTGCATCGACGAGAATAGCGGCATCTATGTGGTCACCTCCAAGCGCATGCTGAAGATCGTCTGGACTGGCAACAAGCTGTCCTATGATGAAGCCGATGGTGGCTGGCAGTCCGACTACAACACCATGAGCAGGGCGCAGGCCGTCGCTGCCGGCGCTCTGACGACTTCTGGCGGATCCGGCACCACGCCGACGCTGATGGGCTTCGGCAACGACCCCGACAAGCTGGTTGTGATTGCCGACGGTGATGAAAAGGGAGCCAACCTCGTGGCCTTCTGGCGCGACCGGATTCCGCCCGGATTCAAGCAGAAGCCGGGCACCAAGTCCGCACGCATCGCTGATCAGATTCCACTGGAAATATCCAAGGCCACGGTCGAGCCGTCGCCGGAGGTGCTGGGCTATGGCGTCGCCCTGCTGAATAACTCCTACCCGAAGCCCGCGCCAGATATATGGGGCAACGCGATAACGCCCGGCCTGACCCGGCCCGCCCCGCGTGGGGTAGCCAAGTTCAACTGGAACACTCGGACGAAGTCATTCGAGAAGGCCTGGGTCAACAAGGAAATCGACAATACGGATGTGATGGTCCCTGTCATTTCCGCCAAGAGCAACATGATCTACCTCGCCAACAAGGAAAACGGCAACTACGAGTATGTAGGCCTTGACTGGGATACCGGCGCCATCAAGGCCCGCTGGCCGTTCCCGGACGACAGCCGCAAATGGAACGCCTGGGGCGGCATTACCGCATTGCTCGAGGATGGGGATCTGCTGATCGGCGGCATCTTCTCCACGAAGCGGGTGAACGTCGGAGACGGGAAGTAGCGGCAACGTGAGCGCGGCGCCAAAGACTCTGCATAGAGTCGTGCGCCGCTCCACACCAGTCGCTGCAAAGGAGAATCCCGAGAGAGGCCTTCATAGGCTCGCAGCGACTGTAGTGCTGACCTGCCTGCGCTCGGATGTCGCCTGCGGCCGATGCGCCGCAGCGTGACAGTACCTTCTGAAAGGTTAGAAACGGCATCTTAAGTCATCGGCGTACGCAACATGCCTCTGTGCGACGCCCGGCGTCAAGAACTCTGCTGCCGCCTCCGGACCGGAGGCGGCAGCACTCCCTTCTTCCTACCCCTCAAATACATGATGCAGCTTTGGCGCATCAATTCCCGCTATGTTCATCTCGATCACCTTGCGCCCGACACTGGCTGGCCGTACCTCCTCCGCGTCTACATAGAACTGGCTATACCAGTCCCGCATCTGGTAGATGGGCCCATCTCCCTCGCATAAAAGCGGATTGTCGGTGCGGATCTTGGAATCCCAGATCACCACATCCTCGTAAAAGGCATTGCGCGCCTGTTCCACATAGGCTTGCGCAATCGCCTCATTCTGCTCGTCGGAAAGGCCGGGAACCTTCTTTACCAATACGCCATAGCGCAGTTCGAAACTGTTCATGTCGATGGGCACATGGCAGTTGAGCAGAATCGAATGGATCGGCTGACCGTCCATCTGGCCACGCATTTCCGTAATGTGGTACGCCGGGCCGAAATAGGTGGATAGCGCGGTCAGGCAATCTCCGGCGGAGAGTCGGGCGCTGCGGCCGACCAGCACTTGCGTGGCCTTGTGGCCCTCGAACAGATTGGCGAAGTAGTCGATCGGCGCACCGTGCACGGTATCGAAGTGAGCCATATCGGAGATGTTGTCGACCAATTCCCGGCAATTCGTTTGAATCACCATCTTGTCGATTGCCCACGCGGACCATTGCTCCGAGTAGCATGCCTCGATGCGCGGGATCGCCACCTCGGGTGGAGGTGCGTTGCCCTGGGGATCGTGCCAGATGAAGAGCAGATTGTTCTGCTCGCATGTATCCCAGCTGCCGATGCGCGCCTTCGGCGGCACTCGCTTGCAGTAAGGGATCGACTTGCAAGCGCCATCGCCACCCCACTGCCAACCATGGAAGGGGCACACCAACTGGTCGCCTTGCACGGTACCGGTACTAAGGTCCGCGCCCATATGCGGACAATAGCTATCAATGATGCGAATGGTGCCGGCGGAATCGGCAAAGGCGGCAAGGCGGCGGCCGAAGATGTTCAGTGTGTGCGGCTTCCCGTCGCGGTAATCCGCGGCCGGCCCGAGGCAATGCCAGCCGCGCGCATACCGCGATTCCAGCGGCCGGGATTCAATTTTGTAGCCAGTTGCAGGCATGTCCCCTCCTTTTGATTTAGCACGTTCCACAGTACATAGCCCAGGGCCGTGCCTCATCGTCTCTTCAGACTAGACAGCGAAAGACGCACGCGGTGGGCGTAGCCGATCAAAGCGGGCCCGGAGATGGCACACATAAATGCTTCGGTAGTCCGGGAAGACGATGCCAGGCAGTTGTATCATCGCGATCATCGGATAATCGGCGGCTCCTCCTCTATCGCCCCAACGTGGACGACATCGATGAGCCAGGCCAGGAATCAACCCAGTAAATTCATCGCACGCCCAGACAGACCGCGGGACGCTGCGACAAAAAAGGATTAGGAAATACCATGAAACGCCGAGCGCTTATCTCGGGATTACTGGCAACCGGAGTTGCCGGCGCGGCTGGACTGCTGAGCGCGAAATACCTCAGGGGTTCTTCCAAGACAGGCCAGTTCAAGGAGCCCGTGATCGGCGATGGGGTGACAGGTCCCAAAGGCATGGTCTGGGTCCCTGGGGGGACATTCTTGATGGGCAGTTCATCCAAGCGGGCCCTTCCCAGCGAAGGACCGGCCCACCGCGTGCAAGTCAGYGGGTTCTGGATGGACAGTTTCGATGTGACAAACGCCGATTTCAGACGCTTCACCGAAGCCACTCGGTACGTCACGACAGCTGAGCAGAAACCAAAGTGGGAAGACATACGCCCGCAACTGCCGCCCGGCACGCCAGAGCCCGATCCCGGGACGCTTGTCCCCGGCAGCATGGTATTTGTCGGCACGAGCGAACCCGTCGACCTGGGCGATTGGTCGCGCTGGTGGAGGTATGTGCCTGGGGCGAATTGGCAGCATCCGCTCGGCCCCCATAGCAATCTGGCCGATAGGGAGAATCATCCTGTGGTGCAGGTGTCGTACGTTGACGCGCTGAACTACGCCCGTTGGGCTGGAAAGCGCCTGCCGACCGAAGTGCAGTGGGAATTCGCCGCGCGCGGCGGCCTCGAACAAGCGGACTACGCCTGGGGAGACGAACTCACTCCCAACGGCAAGAAGATGGCCAATACGTGGGACGACCGGGCGCGTCAATTTCCGGTCGTCAGCCGCAACGAAAAGATCCAGGTCGGCACATTGCCGGTTGGCAATTTCGCGCCGAACGGCTATGGCATCTACGATATGGCCGGCAATGTCTGGCAATGGACGGCTGACTGGTATCGCTCCGACGCGTTCGCCATCGCGGCCCGCAAAGGACAGGCCTCCGACCCCCAAGGCCCCGTCGACTCATATGACCCCGACGATGCAGGGGCACCCGTCGACGCCCCCAAGCGAGTCATACGGGGCGGCTCTTTTTTGTGCAGCGAGACTTATTGCACCAGCTACCGGGTCAGCGCAAGGAGAGGGTCGGACCCGTTCAGCGCCATGTCGCATCTGGGCTTCCGCACGATCATGACCCAACAGGACTGGCTTGCCAGGAAATCAAGTACCGACTGACAGCGCGTCGGTCCGGGCATGGCGTCGAGAAGCCGGGCGAAATCTGCCCGGCATCGGTGGGCAGAAGTCCCGCAAGTCTCAATCCGCCTGCCCGGCCGCCAGTATCGTGGTCAGCCTGGGATCGGCCGGTGGCCCGTAAACGCAGGAAACGCCGGCGGGATCATAGATTTTTGCAACGCAAGCATTACAGCTGTCGCATGCCGAACGTGTCACCGCGCCGGTTCGCCAGTGATCGGCCAGGGCCGGATCATGGATCAGCGCGCGCGCCAGGGCAACGCAGTCGAAGCCCTCGCCCAACAGTTGCCGCGCATTGTCCAGCGACTTCACGCCGCCGATATAGGCCAGCGGCATCCGCACCGCCTGGCGGATCACCCGGGAAGCGTCAAGGAAATACAGTTCACGGAACTTCAACTCGCGMGGGGTACGCTTCTCCAGAATCGAGATACCGAGCCTGGCCAGCGCGTGCGGCGCCGTGGCTTTCATCTGGGCCGTCGGCATCGCACTGCCAAACAACACCCACGGGCTTTCGACATTACGTCCGCCACTCAGCGTCAGCAGGTCGGCCCCCTCCCTTTCCAGGATGCGCGCCGTGATGGCGGAATCCGCCGCTACGTTGCCGCCGGGCACACCGTCAACCACACTCAGTTTGCAGCACACCGCCAGCTCCGCCCCGACGGCGTCCTTGACGTGGCGCAGCACCATCGCCGGGAAGCGCGTGCGGTTTTCCACTTCACCGCCAAAACGGTCGCGCCGCCGGTTGCTGAGCGGAGACAGGAACTGATTGAGCAGGTAGCCGTGCCCCATATGGATCTCGACCGCGTCAAAGCCTGCCTCCCGCGCGAGGCGCGCGGCATCGGCGAATTGCATGGCAACCCGGAACATGTCGCTCTCGCGCATGGCGCGCTGGAAATACACGCCATACATCATGCCGAAAGCATTCAGGCCAGCCGATGCGGTCAGCGGCGCGCGGCTCCCGCCATGCCGCATCATCGTAAACGAGCCGGCATGCGTAATCTGCAGGCAAGCCGCGGCGCCCTCACGATGCACCGCGTCGGTCAGCACCCGCAGATGCGGTATGGCCTCGCGGGTCAGGACGAGCTGATGCGAGAAGGTCAGCCCCTCCTGTGCGACGGCAGCATACGCGACCACCGTCATGCCGATACCGCCGGCTGCGATATCCCGGTGATGCTTGACCAGCGCCTGTGTCGGCAATCCTTGCGGTGTCATGCCCTCGTTCGCACCGGCCTTGATCAGGCGGTTGCGCAACGCAAGGGGGCCGATCCGGATCGTTGAGAACGGCGATCCATCAGTGGGGGCCTGTTGCCACATCTTATTCTCCTTCCTGCGCGATTCTATGTCGCGCCTGGCACGCCACGCCCTGCCTCATGCAGCAGGGCCGCCGGCTACTATCGTTTGATGACTGCCCCACGGCCCGGCCCGGCCATCCGCGGGACGCTATGTCGAATCGCGAGGAATGCACTCACGATGTCCAGATCGAGATGTCAATTGTAAGCGTCCGCCCCCTTCGAATTGCAGCAGATTCTTCAAATGATGACGGGCCGGCCGCGCGAAGGCCCGGCGGTTCAGGCCGCGTCGGACTTGAGCGGGCGCCCTTCGCTACCGGCCATCCTGCCCACGCGTGCCTCCGCGCCGCGGGCTTTGTTGCCGGCCGCCCGGCGTTCCTCCTCTTCCACGCCCAGCCAGCTCGCCAGCGCCGGCAACAGGAAGACGGCGCCGAACAGGTTGACCATAAACATGAAGGCCAGCAGGATGCCCATGTCCGCCTGGAACTTGAGCGCCGCGAAGGCCCACGTACCCACCCCGATGCACATCGTCATGGCGGTGAACAAGGCGGCGTTGCCACGCTGGCGCATGGCCTCGGCGAACGCCTGCGGCAGGTTCTGCCCTTCATGGCGCAACTGGTGCTGCATGCGCTCATAGAGATAGATGCCGTAGTCCACGCCAACCCCTACGCCCAGCGTGATCACCGGCAGCGTCGAGACCTTCAGGCCAATCCCCAGCCGCGCCATCAGCGCGCTGCAAAGGACGGACACCAGCGTCAGCGGCACGATGATGCACAGCACGGCCCGCCAGGAACGGAAGGTCAGCAGGCACAGCAGCGTGATGGCGCCGAAGATCGCCAGCAGCATGGTTACCTCGGCTTCGTCCACCGCTTCGTTGGTGGCTGCCATCACGCCGATATTGCCGCCGGCGAGGCGGAACGCCACGTTCGGCGTCTTGTCTGCGGCGATAAGGTGCTGGATCTCCTTGACGATATGGGCAATGGTGGCGCCTTCGTGATTGGCTGTGTAGATCAGCACCTGGATGGCCTGGCAGTTCGCGGTGTTCATGCCGTTCTCCGGATCGAAGGCTTTGGCGCCCTGGGTCAGGCCATCGCTATTGCGCGGCAGCGCCTCCCAGCGTGGATTGCCTTCGTTGAAGGCGCCGATCATCACCTTGGCGAGCGACGGCACGCTCACCACCGATTGCACGCCCGCCACACCGCGCAGGTTCATCTCGAAGCGCTCCACCGCGCCCATCACCGGATAGTGCAGGCAGGCGTCGTCAAAGCCTTTGGGTTCCACCACCACCGTGAGCACGTCCACGCCGATGTTGTACTGGCCGACGATCTGCGCGTTATCGCGGTTATAGCGCGAGTCGGCGCGCAGTTCCGGAGCACCGTTGCCGATATCGCCGACCCTTAGTCCCCGTGACTGCACCGCACCGAACGCCAACAGCGCCAGCGACACGCCGAACACCACCAGTGCCGGCCCCGGGCGGGCAAAGTGGCCGAACCGGTTCCAGAAGGTGCCATGCCGCCCGGCACGCGCCCTGGCGGCCGCCACCACGCGCGGCTCCAGGCGCGTGTATGACAGCAGCAGCGGCAGGAACACCTTGTTGGTGACGATCATCAGCAATACGCCGAGGCATGCGGTAATGCCCAGCTCACGCACGATCTCGATCTCGATGCGCATGATGACCATGAAACCCAGTGCGTTGGTCAGCAAGGCTACCGTGCCGGGGATGAACAGCTTGCAGAAGGCCGCGCGCGCGCTCTCGACCGGGTCATTGTCCTGCACCACTTCCTGTTTCCAGGCATTGGTCATCTGCACCGCGTGCGAGACGCCGATGGAAAAGATCAGGAACGGCACCAGGATGGACATTGGGTCGATGCCGTAGCCCAGCAGCGGCAGCAGGCCTAGCAGCCACCCCACCGGCAGCAGCGCCACCACCAGCGCCAGCAGGGTAATGCGCAGCGAACGCGTGTAGAAGAACAGCATCAGCGCCGTCACCGCAAAGGCCAGCGCGAAGAACACCATCACCCCGGCAATGCCGTCTTCCACATCGCCGACAAGCTTGGCAAAGCCGATAATGCTCACTTCCACATCCGTGCCGCCCAGGCCGGTGCGGATTTGCTCCAACTGGCGTGCCACCTTGCCGTAGTCGAGCGCCTTGCCCGTAGCGGGATCCACATCGCTCAGATCGGCGCGGATCAGCGCGGACTTCAGGTCATTGCTTACCAGCCGGCCGATCTGGCCTGAGCGCGCCGCGTTGCGGCGTACCTGGTCGAGCTGCTCCGGGGTACCAGAGTATCGGCCGGGTACCACCACATCCCCCCGGAATCCCACCTCGGTCACCTCGGTGTAGCGCACATTCGGCGTAAACAGCGAGAACACATGTGAACGGCGCACGCCTGGAATGAAGAACACATCGTCGGTAGCACGACGCAGCTTGTCCATGAAGGCCGGGTTGTAGATATCGCCTTCGCCCTTCCAGCGCAGGCTGATCAGCACGGTATTGGCCCCGGAGAACGTGCCGGCGTACTTGGTGAACACCTGCATATAGGGATGCTGCAGCGGGATCATCTTGTTGAAGCCCGGATCGAGCCGCAGGCGCGTGGCGGACAAGCCCATCGCCACGGTCATCGCCAGGCACAGCACCAGCAACAGGCGGCGGCGCCGGATCAACAGGTCCGCGCAATGCGCGACGAAGCGGCTCAGGCGGGTGGTGGTGGCCCGGGGGCCGGAGATTTCGGGGCGGGTCATGGCGTTCTCGCTTCTATGCAATGCGGTGTGGCGCTGAGAGTTGCGGCAGGAGGAAGATCAGGGCGCGGCATGCGGGGCCAGGGTGAAGCGGGCAATCCCCGCGTTGCCGGCCAGCGTCAGGGCATTCCCCCCCGCGGCCGGGATGAGCGCCGCCAGGGTCTGCGCGCTACCGCCCGCCACCGGCTTGAAATGGCGCCCGCCGTCCGCCGAGACAGCCAGCATGCCGCCCTGGCCGGCCACGGCGATGCGGCCGTCCGCCAGTTGCGCGCCACCGAAGAACGAGGTCTTGAGCCCCACCTCGGCGGCCTCCCAGCTCGCGCCGAAGTCGGCGCTGCGCAGCACGTTGCCGCGCATGCCATAGACCAGCCAGGCGCCGTCGCGCAGCGGCAGCACGCCGTAGAGCGAGCCCTCGTAGGGCATCTTGACCGCTTCCCAGGTGCCGCCGCCATCGGCGGAGCGCAGCACCAGGCCGCTCTCGCCCACCAGCATCAGGCGGCCCTGATGATCACCGGCAATGCCGTTCAAGTGCTTGTCCTGCATCAGCGGCGTGGCTGCTGACTGCCAGTGCCCGCCCTGGTCGTGCGACACCAGGAAGCGCCCGAAGCTGCCGACGGCGAACCACGGACCCGCCGCCTGGCCCCAGACGCCCAGCAGGGGGTCCGACTGCGCCGTATCGAAGGCCACCTGCTGCCAATGCTCACCGCCGTCGGCGGTGCGCAGGATCCAGCCGCTGTGTCCCACCGCCACGCCGACCCTATCGTCCTTGCCACCGGCAAAGACAAGCTGCGTGAGCGCGGCGCCGTGCTCCGGCGTCACGCTGGCGAGCCGCCAGTGTGCGCCTTCGTCGTCGCTGAGCAAGATCGTGCCGCGCTCGCCGACCGCCACCATGCGGTCGCCGGACCGGGCGATGCCATTGAGCTGCAGCCGATCCGCCCGCAGCGCGGTGGCTGCGAAGGCAGGCAGGGGCCGCGGCGAGAAGGACCATGCCGCGGCAGCCAATACCGTCAGCGATACGCCGATGCCAATCACTTTTTTCATTGTCGTCTCCTCCGCGCCGGGGGCATGGCCCGCCTTGGGCTGGCCGTTCGCACTGCCACCGGCAATGACCGCTACAGCACGTCGAACAACGCGGCGGCGCCCATGCCGCCGCCGACGCACATTGTCACCACCGCATGCGCGGCGCCGCGCCGGCGTGCTTCGAGCAAGGCGTGCGCGGTCATGCGCGCGCCCGACATGCCGAAGGGATGGCCGATCGCGATGGCGCCGCCATTGACGTTCAGCCGCGCGTCCGGAATGCCGAGCATGTCCCGGCAGTACAGCACCTGGCAGGCAAAGGCTTCGTTCAGTTCCCACAAGCCAACGTCCTTGACCGTCAGGCCGTGGCGCGCCAGCAGCCTGGGCACGGCGAACACCGGGCCGATGCCCATCTCGTCCGCCGCGCAGCCGGCCACGGCCATGCCGCGATAGCGGCCCAGCGGGCGCAAGCCGCGGCGCTCGGCCTGCTCGCGGCTCATCAGCAGCACGGCGGCGGCACCGTCCGACAGTTGCGAGGCATTGCCGGCGGTGATGTGGAGCCCTTGCGGCACCGCGCGCCCGCCGCTCCATACCGGCTTGAGCGCGGCCAGGCTGTCGGCGCTAGTATCTGGCCGGTTGCACTCGTCCTGCGCGAGGCGCACGGTCTCGTGCCCGATGAGCGCGCCCGCCTTGTCGTACAGCGCGCGGCGCGTCTCCAGCGTCACGATCTCGTCGTCGAACAGGCCCTGGCGCTGCGCCTCGGCGGTGCGCTGCTGGCTGCGCAGCGCATACTCGTCCTGCGCCGCCCGGGCTATGCCATAGCGTTGCGCCACCACTTCAGCGGTCTCGATCATTGCCATATACGCGTCCGGCTGCCGGGCCAGCACCGCCTCGGATTGCGCGCGGTAGGCGTTCTTGTGCTTGTTCTGCGTCAGCGAGATCGACTCGGCGCCACCGGCCACCACGATGTCGGCCTCGCCGCAGATGATGCTTTTCGCGGCCGTGGCGATGGTCATCAGCCCCGACGAACACATGCGGTCCATGGTCATGCCCGGCACGCTATCGGGCAGGCCCGCCGCCACCGCGCACAGCCGGCCCAGGTTGTAGCCCTGCGTGCCCTGTTGCGCGGCGGCGCCGATCAGTACATCGTCGACCTCGGCCGGGTCGATCCCCGCCCGCTCCACCACGGCGCGCACCACGTGCCCGCCCAGCGCCGGCGCCTCGGTATCGTTGAAGGCGCCGCGGAATGCCTTGCCGATGGGCGTACGCGCCACGGCGACAATGACTGCTTCTCTCATGCTGCTTTCCTTGGAAGTATCAAAAGTAATAGCGGCTGATGGTGTCGGCCACGCAAGCGGGCTTATCCTCGCCCTCGATTTCCACGCTGATGCGCACCACCGACTGCACGCCGCCGGGCAGCGCCTCGGCGCGCACCAGTTCGCCCACGCCACGCAGGCGCGAGCCAACCCGCACCGGGGCCGGGAAGCGCACCTTGTCGCAGCCGTAGTTGACGCCCCAGCGCAGGTTTTCGACCGTCAGGATCTCCGGCAGGAACTGGTTGACCAGCGACAGGGTGAGATAACCGTGCGCAATGCAAGCGCCAAAGGGACCTTGCGCCGCGCGCTCGGGATCCACGTGCAGCCATTGGTGGTCGCCCGTGGCCTCGGCAAAGCCGTCGATGCGCGCCTGCGTGATGACGGTCCAGGCGCTGTGGCCCAGTTGCTCGCCCACGGCGCTCATCAGCGCCTCGGCGGAATTGAATACTCGTGTCATGCCTCTCCTTGCCTCGCTGCTTCCCTCGCTTCTTCCCTGTTCCGGGGTTCCTGCTCCGCGCGGGCCATTAGCCGCTACGCCCGCTGACTGCTGACAGGCAACACTTCGCCCGTCATATACGACGCATAGTCGCTAGCCAGGAACACCATCACATTCGCCACCTCCCACACCTCGGCCGCCCGCCCGAACGCCTCGCGCGAGGCCAGCTCCCGCAGCAGTTCCGCCGGCGCCGACTTCCGCAGGAAATCGTGCAGTGCGATACTCGGCGCCACCGCATTGATGCGCACGCCGAACTCCGCAGCCTCTACCGCGCTGCAGCGTGTCAGCGCCATCACACCGGCCTTGGCGGCGGCGTAATGGGCCTGCTCCTTCTGCGCCCGCCAGCCCAGCACCGAGGCATTGTTGACGATGGCCCCGCGCCGGCGCGCCTGCATATGCGGCAGCATGGCCCGCGTCATCCGGAAGGTGCCGGTAAGCGTAATGTCGAGCACCCGCGACCATTCGGCATCGTCCATCTCGACTATGCGGCGCGAGCCGCCCAGCCCGGCGTTGTTGATCAGCACATCGGTGCCGCCCAGGGCCTCCTCGGCCGCCGCCACCAGGGACCGCACCTGGGCCTGGTCGGAGACGTCGCAAAGCTGGCCATGGATCGCCTGCAGGCCGGTTTCGGCGCGCAGGGTTGCCACAGCCTCGCTGAGCCGCTTCTCGTGGATGTCGGAGATCATCAGCGCGCGGCACCCCTCCTCCGCGCAGCGGCGGGCGGCGGCAAAGCCGATGCCCGCGCCGGCGGCGGCGGTGATCAGCACGCTCTTGCCGGCCAGCAGCTGGTGGCCGGCCACATAGGCCGGCGGGGGGAGCGGGGTGCCGGCCGCGGCCGGTTGCTTGTCTGCCATTTCAGTCATGACTGTCCTCTGGCCTCGCGGGGCATGCCCAGCCCGCGCTCGGCGATGATGTTGAGCTGGATTTCGTTGGTACCGGCGTAAATGGTGTCGGCGCGCGAGAACAGCGCCATCTGCTGCAGGCGCGTGCGGCGCGCGTCCGCTTCGTCGATCCGGTTGGCGTCCGGGCCGAGCACGTCGAGCGCGAGCTGGCCCAGGTCGCGGTGCCAGTTCGACCAGTAGTACTTGTAGATCAGGGTTTCGCGCTGCAGCGCCGCGCTGGCATCGCCGGCACCGCCCTCGGCGCCTTCCAGCATGCGCAGCGCGTTGTAGCGCATCACCCGCAGGCCGGCCCAGGCGCGCGCCATGCGCTGGCGCAGCGCCGCGTCCTGCCAGGCGCCGTTGGCGCGCGCGGCCTCGGCGACCCAGCCAAGCTCGTGGGTGAACTGCATCTGCTGGCCCAGGGTGGAGATGCCGCGCTCGAAGCCCAGCAGCGCCATGGCGATGCGCCAGCCGTCGCCCGGCGCGCCCACCACATCGCCGGCGGCGGCGCGCGCGCCATCGAAGAACACCTCGTTGAACTCCACGCCGCCACCCATCTGGCGGATCGGGCGGATTTCCACGCCCGGCTGCGCCAGCGGCATCAGCAGGAAGACCAGGCCCTTGTTCCCGCGCGACGCCGGATCGCAACGCGCCAGCACGAAGATCCAGTCCGACTCGTGGGCCAGCGAGGTCCACACCTTCTGCCCGCTCACGCGCCAGTCCCCGGTGGCGGGATCGCGCTCGGCGCGGGTGCGCACATTGGCGAGATCCGAGCCGGCGCCCGGCTCCGAGTAGCCCTGGCACCAAAACTCGGTGCCGTTGCGAATGCCCGGCAGGAAGCGGGCCTTCTGCGCCTCGCTGCCGAAGGCGATCAGCGTGGGACCGATCAGCCCTTCGCCGATATGGCCCATGCGGCCGGGGCCGCCGGCACGCGCGTACTCCTCCTGGAAGATTACCTGCGACATCACCGGCAACCCGCGCCCGCCGTGCGCCTGCGGCCAGCCCACGCAGGTCCAGCCGCCGTCGGCCAGGCGGCGCTCCCAGGCCTTGCGCAGCCCGGGATGCGCTTCTTCGTCGCCCGGGCCGCCGCGATGCTTCAGGCAGGCGAATTCGCCGCTCAGGCTGGCGGACATCCAGGCCGCCACCTCCGCGCGCAGTTGCGCTTCCCCGGCGGAGGCATTTTGGTTTTCCATCGAATCCATGCTTGTCCTTGCGCTGCTGATATGGCTCATGCGGCCAACAGGCCGTCGGCGATCCGGGCGAGCGCGGCGGCGGCGCCCCCCAGCCAGCCGCCGGCGGCCTGCGCGCGCTTGAAATAGAGCTGGGGGTCGTACTCCCAGGTAAAGCCCACGCCGCCGTGCAACTGGATGGCCTCCTGGGCGCAGAAGCCGAAGGCATCGCCGGCGGCAAGGCGCGCTGCGGCAACATCGAGCCTGGCTGTGTCCATCGCGCCGCCTGCCGCGCCCGCCTGCCAGGCCCGCGCGGCGCCGTGCACCGCGGAGCGCGCGGCTTCCACCGCCACCATCATCTGCGCGCAGCGGTGCTTGACGGCCTGGAAGGCGGCGATCGGCCGGCCGAACTGGATGCGCTCGGCGGCGTAGGCCACGGTGAGGTCGAGGCATTGCTGGGCGCCGCCGAGCTGCTCGGCGGCGAGCATCAGGCTGCCGTGCCACATGGCGGCGCCCATGCCCGCCGCCACCCCGGCGCCTTGCGCCAGGCAGGCTTTCGCCTCCACGCGCAGCCCGTCGAAGACGAGGTCGGCCAGCGGGCGGGTACGGTCCAGCACCGCCAGCCGGCGCAGCCCGAAGCCTGGCTGGCCCGCCAGCGCCGCCGTTTGCAGCAGGAACAGCGCCGGCTGCCCTGCCGCGCCGCCGGAAAGGCGCGCGGGCACCAGCAGCCAGTCCGCGCCGGCGGCGTCGAACACCTGCGCCACCTGCCCGTCCAGCACGAAGCCATCCCCGGCCGCGGCGGCAGTGACGGTCAGCGCATCGGCATCGAGCGCGCCGTCCGCGCCGGGCGCCATCCAGGCAGGCAAGACCAGCGCGGCACGCGCCTCGCCCTGCGCCAGCCGCGCCAGCCACGGCGCGGCGGCCTCGGGCGCGAGGCTGCCCGCCAGCGCCGGCGCCGCCAGGCAGATGGCCGACCAGTACGGCACGCAGGCCAGCCGCTGGCCCATCTGCTCCATCAGCAGCGCCAGCTCGACGGCGCCCAGCCCGGCGCCGCCCGCCGTTTCCGGCAAGGCAATGCCGCACCAGCCCAGTTCGCCGGCCATTTCCCGCCACAGGGCGGTGTCATGGCCGTCCTGCGCCGTGCCAGCAACCGCATCCACCACCCGCCGGACCGCCGCCGAATCGCTGCGCACGGCCAGGAAATCGCGCGCGGTGTCGCGGATCATTTGTTGTTCCAGGGAGAGCGTGAAGCGCATCGTCCGTCCCCGCCTCAGGCGCCGTAGACGCATTGCGCCGGCTCGGCGCGGGCGAGCAGCGCGTCGATCGCGCCGCCCAGCTCGGCCACTTGCCAGCGCGCGCCCCTGTCGGTGCTCGCGCCGGTGCGCCAGCCGTCCGCCACCGCCACCATGCCGCCCGCCGCCTCGAACACGCGGCCGGTGACATGGCGCGAAGCCGCGCTGCCAAGCCAGACCACCAGCGGCGCGATATTGGCCGGATCGTAGTAGTCGAAGCCTGCCGCCGGCGCTTTCATCATCTCCGCAAATACGCCTTCGGTCATGCCGGTGCGGGCCGCCGGCGCGAGCGCATTGGCGGTGATGCCGTAGCGCGCCAGTTCCGCCGCCTGCACCAGCGTCAGCGCGGCAATACCGGCCTTGGCGGCGGCGTAGTTGGACTGGCCCACCGAGCCTTGCAGCCCCGCGCCGGAGCTGGTGTTGACGATGCGCGCATCGACCGGCCGCCCGGCCTTGGCCGCGTCGCGCCAGCGCCGGGCCAGCAGGTTGGCCAGGCAGAAGTGGCCGCGCAGGTGCACGCGCATCACATCGTCCCAGTCGGCTTCGCTCAGGCTGACGAACATGCGGTCGCGGCAGATGCCGGCGTTGTTGACCAGCACGTGCACCTCGCCGAACGCCGCCAGCGCGGCATCGACGATGCCCTGGGCCGTGGCCAGTTGCGTGATGTCGTCATCGCTGGCGAGCGCCCGCCCGCCTTGCGCGCGGATCTCCGCGCATACCGCCTCGGCCGCCTCGCGGCGAATATCGTTGACCACCACGCTGGCGCCTTCCGCTGCGAAGGCCAGCGCATAGGCGCGCCCCAGGCCGCCGCCGGCGCCGGTGATGATGACGGTCCGTCCGTCGCAGATTCCCATGTCGCTACTCCCCTTGTCCGTTGCTTGCGCCAGTGCCCCGGGAACCCGGCTCACAGGCGCTCGATGATGGTGACGTTGGCCAGGCCGCCGCCCTCGCACATGGTCTGCAGGCCGTAGCGGCCGCCCGTGCGCTCCAGCTCGTGCAACAGCGTGGTCATCAGCCGCGCGCCGGTGGCGCCGAGCGGATGCCCCAACGCGATGGCGCCGCCGTTCGGGTTGGTGCGCTCGGCCGGGTAGCCGGTCTCGGCCAGCCAGGCCATCGCCACCGAAGCGAACGCCTCGTTGATCTCCACCACGTCGATGTCTTCCCAGCGCAGGCCGCTGCGCACCAGCGCGCGTTTCGTGGCGGGAATGGGCGCGGTCAGCATCCACAGCGGGTCGTCACCCATCACGCTCATATGGGCGATACGCGCGCGCGGCGTGAGCCCGTAGCGCTTGAGCGCGTCTTCGGAGACCACCAGCAATGCCGCCGCCGCGTCCGCGGTCTGGCTGGAAACGGCGGCGGTCAGTGCACTGCCGGGCATCAGTGGTTCGAGCGATGCCATCTTGGCGAGCGTGGTATCGGGCCGCGGCGTTTCGTCATGGACTACGCCTGCGCAAGGCACGATCTCGCGCTGGAAGCGGCCGCCCTCGATGGCCATGGCCGCGCGCTGGTGGCTTTGCAGCGCGTAGGCTTCCATTGCCTCGCGCGACAGATTCCAGTGCCCGGCGATGCGCTGCGCGGCGTCGAACTGCGACACCGGCCGGTCGCCGAAGCGCGCCTRCCAGCCCTTGCTGCCGGAGAACGGATCGGAGAAGCCAAGCGCCTGCCCGGCCAGCATGGCCGACGAGATCGGGATCTGCGTCATGGTCTGCACGCCGCCGGCGACGACCACGTCCTGGTTGCCGCTCATCACCGCTTGCGCGGCGAAGTGCACGGCCTGCTGCGACGAGCCGCACTGGCGATCCACGGTCACGCCGGGCACGGTGAGCGGCAGCCCGGCGGCCAGCCAGGCGCTGCGGGCGATATTGCCGGCCAGCGGCCCGATGGTGTCGACGCAGCCAAACACCACGTCGTCATACTCCGCGGCCGGGATGGCATTGCGGCCCACCAGCTCGGCCAGCACGAAGCCGCCAAGGTCGGCGCCGTGCATGTGTGCCAGGCCGCCCTTGCGGCGTCCGGTCGGGGTGCGCAGCGCGTCGACGATATATGCGTCTCTCATGGTCATTCCGCCTGTCAAAGTGTTGATGCCAAGTTGGCTGTGGTGGCAAAGGTGGCGCCGGCGCCGATCGGCACGGCCCCCCCGAGGATGTGCGCGTCCACGCGCGCCTGGTGGAAGGCCCGGTCGCCCCAGCTGTCGGCCAGGGCCCACGCGCGCTTCATGAAGATCTGCAGGTCCAGCTCCCACGTGTAGCCCATGGCGCCGTGCACCTGCATGGTGTGGCGTGCCGCGAGCAGCGCGGCGCGCGTGGCGGCCAGCAGCGCGTGCGACACATGCAGCCCGGCGGTGCCATGGCCTTGCGCCAGCGTGCAGGCCGCGCGGTACACCACCGGCTTGGCGAATTCGTGCTGGATGGCGACATCCGCCAGCAGGTGCTTGAGCGCCTGGTTGGCGCCGATGGCCTTGCCGAACTGCTTGCGCTGGATGCTGTAGTCGATGGCGATATCCAGCATGCGCTGCGTCAGGCCGAGCATCTGCGCGGCGACGCCGAGCGCCCCGCGGTTGAGCGCGGCTTCCCACACGGGCTTCGCGGCCGTCGCGGGCAGCAGCAGGCTGCCGTCGTCCGGCGCCCATCTGAGCGCGAAGAGCCGGCGTGAGGGATCAAGGCTCGCGTGCGCGGCGAGCGTGGCCTGCGCCGGCGGCACCAGGTGCAGCGCGCCGCCGTGCTCGCAGAGGATGGCGTCGGCGACATGGGCGTCGGCCACCATGGCTTGTCCCGGATGCGCCACCGCCACGCGCACGCTGCCGTCCGCGATGCGGCCCAGCCAGCTTTCGCAGCGTTCGCGGGTGCTTGTGTCCTGCGTGGCGGCGTGGCAGTCCGACAGCATGCCGGCCGCCACCAGCGCGGTGTCCAGCAGCGGTTCGGCAAGGGCAAAGTAGCCACACTCCTGCGCCAGCGGCGCCCACTCGGTTTCGGACAGGCCCAGGCCGCCGCAAGCCTCCGGCACCAGCACGGCCGTCAGGCCCTGCCCGGCCAGCCGCTGCCAAAGCGCGTCGGAGCGGCCGCTTGCGCTGCTCCATTGTTCCCGCGCCAGTTCCGGCGTCATTTCGATCATCAGGAAGCGCCTGATCGAATCGACGAACTGTTGCTGCTCTTCGTTAAATGCGAATTCCATGGTGGTTCACGGTTGAGTCGAGGACGAAGCCGGACTGTCAGCCGCCGCGCGCTCAGGCGCGCGGCATTCCCAGCATGCGTTCGGCGATGATGTTGCGCTGGATCTCATTGGTGCCCGCGTAGATCGGCCCGGCCTGCGCGAACAGGAAGCCGTCGAGCCAGGCACCGAGCGTGCCTTGCGTCGCGTCTTGCGCGGGCACCAGCTCGCCCCGCTGGCCGAGGATCGCCAGCGCGGTTTCGTGCATGCGGATATCCAACTCGGACCAGAACACCTTGTTGGTGCTGGACTCCGCGCCGATCTGTCCGCCCTTGACCAGCCTGCTCGCGGTGGCGTAGGTGGATAGCGCATAGGCCTCGGCATCCATCCAGGCGCGCGTGACCGCTTCGCGCAGCGAGGGATCGCGGTCGGCCTGCTCCCGATGCTCGAGATAGAGGTGCACCAGCGCCCGTGCTGTCTCCTGGAAGCGCGCCGGAGAGCGCAGCATCAGGCCGCGCTCGAAACCGGCTGTAGCCATCGCCACTTGCCAGCCCGCGCCCTCCGCCGCCAGGCGGTTCTCCGCCGGCACCCGCACATCGTCGAAAAATATCTCGGCAAAGCCTGTCAGGCCGTTCAGCTGGCGGATGGGCCGCACCGTGATGCCCGGCGTATCCAGCGGCATCAGCAGGAAGGTCAGGCCGTGGTGGCGCGACGAGCCGGGATCGGTGCGGAACAGGCCGAACAGCCAGTCGGCCCAGACCGCGCGGGTCGACCAGATCTTCTGCCCGTTGAGCACGTACTCGTCGCCCTGCCGGATGGCGGTGCAGCGGATCGCGGCCATGTCGGAGCCCGCGTTCGGCTCCGACCAGCCCTGCGCCCATACGTGCTCGCCGGCGGCCATGCGCGGCAGGAAACGCGCCTTCTGCTCCGGCGTGCCGAACTCCATCAAGGTCGGCCCGAGCAGGAAGATGCCGTTCTGGTTGACGCGCATCGGCGCGCCGGCCCGCCAGTACTCTTCCTCGAAAATCAGCCATTCGATCAGGTCGCAGCCGCGTCCGCCCAGCTCTTTCGGCCAGGTGACCATGCTCCAGCGCCCCTCGTACAGGGTGCGCTCCCAGGCGCGATGCTGCGCAAAGCCTTCGGCGGTGTCGAAGCTGGCCAGCGGCGCGCGCGGCACGCGCTCGGCCAGCCAGGCGCGGATCTCGGCCCGGAAGGCCTGCTGGCGTTCGGTGTATTCAAGATGCATCTGGCCACCTCACGCGTTGACGGTGGGAGCCTGCGCCGCGAAGCGCGCCTCGCGCCCTTCCACGAAGGCGGCGCGCGCCTCGTCGGAATCCGCGCTCATATAGGCTTGCAGCGTGAAGCCCTGCTCCCAGCGGTACTTGTCCTCGAGATTGCCGTCCTCCACGCCGTTGAGCGCCTCCTTGGCCAGGCGCACCATGGCCGGGCTTTTTTGCGCGATACGCCGCGCTATCTCCAGTGCGGTATCGCGCAGTGCCGTGCGCGGCACCACCCGCTCCACCGCGCCCAGGCGGTAGGCCTCGGCGGCGTCGATCATGTCGCCGGTGAAATACATCGCCCGCACCTTCTGCACGCCAAACATGCGCTGCAGGTGGGCACCGCCACCCATGGCGCCACGGTCGATCTCCGGCACGCCGAAGCGCGCGCACTCGGCGGCGATCAGGATGTCGGCCGCGCCGCAGATGCCGATGCCGCCGCCGAGCACGAAGCCGTGCACCGCCGCGATAACAGGCTTTGGATTGCGGTGGACCGCGCGGAAGGTGGCGTAGTTGCCGGCGTTGACCGCCACGATGCGCTGCGGGTGCGCCGCCAGTTCCTTGATGTCGACCCCGGCGCAAAAGCCGCGCCCCTCGCCGCGCAGCACGATCACGCGCACGGCGTCATCCCTGCCGAGCCGCTCGATGGCCGCCGCCAGTGCATGCCAGCCCGCGCTGTCCAGCGCGTTGACCGGGGGATGGGCGATCGCCAGTTCCGCCACGCCGTCCCGCACCTCGATGTGGAAGGGCTCGGTACCGTCCTGTGCTACAGGCTCGCTTGATCTCGTCGTTGTCATGAACGTCTGCCTTCAATGGATGGCTTGGATGGGGTTGCTGCGTTCCGGCCTGGCGCTGGCTGGCCCCGCCAGGGCGGCCAGGCGCGCCTGGGCCTGCGCGGCGATGCGGGCAACGATCTGCTCACAGGATTCAATGGCACCGATGGCCGCCGCGGCCTGTCCGCTCGGCAGCACGCCTTCGTCGGGATGGCCCTCTACCATGGCGCGCTGGATCAGCACGGGCGCGTTGGCCGCCATCAGCGTCTGCGCCGCGGTGTAGTCGTGCTGGCGCAGCGCGCGCCAGCCAACCGCCAGCATCTGCGCGAGCCCCATGCCGCTGTGCCGGCGCCACTGGCGGGCGGTGGCCAGCGCCATCAGCGTGCGGCGCAGCGGCCCGGCCTGCTCCAGCGCCAGCAGCAGGCGGTTGTCGATCATCCGCTGCGGCAAGCCGTCGATGGCAAGCGAGACGCGGATCTGCGCCGCATCCCGGACCGCCACGTAGCGCGCCAGCGTTTGCGCCGGCACCGGCGACTCGCTAGACATCAGGAAGCGCGTGCCCATGGCGATGCCCGCCGCGCCGTAGGCCAGCGCCGCCGCCAGCCCGCGGCCGTCGAAGAAGCCGCCCGCGGCCACCACCGGCACCGCCACCTTGTCCAGCACTTGCGGCAGCAGCAGCGTGGTGGGCGTGCCGCCCGTATGCCCGCCGCCCTCGCCGCCCTGCACGGTCACCACGTTAGCGCCCAGTTCCACGGCCTTGGCGGCGTGCTTGGCTGCGCCCACGGTGGGCATGCACACCACGCCCGCGGCCTTGAGCCGGCCGATCATCGCGGCGTCCGGCCCGCGCCCGTAGCTGACCGCGCGCAGCCGGTGGCGGATGGCCATCTCGACTACCTCGTCCGCGTTGGGCTGGAACATATGGAAGTTGATGCCGAAGGGCTGGCCCGTGAGCGCCTTCACCCGCAGGATCTCTTGCTCGACTTCGCCCGGCTCGATGGTGGCGCCTGCCAGGAAGCCGAAGGCCCCGGCATTGCTGGTGGCGGCCACCAGGCGGGCATCGGCCACCCAGCCCATCGCGGTCTGCACGATCGGGTAGCGGCAACCCAGCAAGTCGCACAGCACGGTATGCAGGGGCGCGCCGCTCATGCCGATTTCTCCTCGCCGGTGCGTTGCGATGCCGCCATGGTGCGTGCGTCGAAGCCGCCCAGCTTGTCGCCGCTGACCAGCTCGTTGTGGGCGTGGGCGAAGTGGTGCCAGGCAAAGGCGGCATCCATGGCGGCGCGCTTGCCCTGCAGTTCTTCCACGTGATTGATGGCTTGCTTGGTGAGGCTCAAGCCCAGCCGTGGCATCTGCGCGATCTTGGCCGCCATGCCCTGCGCGGTGGCCTCCAGCGCCTCGCGCTGCACCACGCGGTTGACCATGCCCATCTGGCAGGCGCGCTGGGCATCCATGCGCTCGCCCATGAAGAGGAATTCCTTGGCGATGCGCGGGTTGAGCTCGTAGGCGTGCGCGAAATACTCGACGCCCGGAATGCCCATGCGCACCACCGGATCGGCGAAGAAGGCATCGTCCGACGCGACGATCAGGTCGCACACCCAGGCCAGCATCAGGCCGCCGGCAATGCAGGCACCGTGCACCATGGCGATGGTCGGCTTGGGCAGGTCGCGCCAGCGCCGGCACATGCCGAGGTAGACCTCCTGCTCGCGGGTGTAAAGCATCTCGCCGCCGGGCTTGCCCACATGGTCGGGCCAAAGCGAGACGCGCTCGAACGACTCGCCAATGTCGCGCCCCGGCGTGCCGATATCGTGCCCGGCCGAGAAGTGCTTGCCGGCGCCGCGCAGGATCACGACCTTGACCGCGTCGTCCGCGGCCGCGCGCCGGAACGCCTCGTCCAGCGCGTAGGTCATCTTGGAATTCTGCGCGTTGTGGTACTGCGGCCGGTTCATGGTGACGGTGGCCACGCCGTCGGCCGCTGCGTAGAGCACCTCGGCGTTGGGGCCCAGCCCGAGGGATTCGGTGGCTTGCGATGACATGGTGTTCCTCACGCCGTGCGGACGGCCGGGTTGTCGCGCACGATGGTGGCGCGCAGGTTGTGCGGATCGAGCCTGACGATGACGGCCAGCTCCTCCGCAGTGGGCGCGGCCGTTTCCGGCAGTATTTCTCCGGATGCGTTGGCCAGTGCGAAGCCTGTAGCTGCCCGCACCTGCTCCAGGCTGACGCCGGGATGCAGCGAACGCACGCGGATGGCGTGATCGGGACCGGTGAAATCCATCACGCACAGGTCGGTCACGATGACCCGCAGGTCGACAAAGCTGCGCATGCCTTCGATCCGGCGCGCCGGGTTATAGCCCACGCTGCACACCATATCGACCTCGCCGGCGACAAAGGCGCGCGGGCTATGCGCCGGCACAAAGAAGGAGTTGGCGTGGTGGATGCTGTTGCCGGGAAAGCCGCGTGCGCCGAGCAGCTGCTTCTTTGGCTGCGCATGGGTGCCGCCGAGCATGGAGATATTGGCCTGGCCGAAGCGGTCGATCTGGGTGGGCATCACCAGCGCATGCCGGCGCCCGCCCCACAGGCAGTCGAACACGCGCGCATAGCCCATCCAGCCGCTGGCGCGCACCTTGAAGCCCGCCTCGCGGCGCCCCAGCGGCACCGGCTCTTCCACCAGGTAGGCTTCGCCGTCGGTCAGCATCAGGCCGGGGTTGTGCAGCAACCGCGCCAGCCCGGCCGCGATGCGCGGGCCGGTGCCGATGCCGGTGGCCATGACCTCGCCGTCGTCGCGCCAGGCGCGGGCGGCGGCGGCGATCATCAGTTCGGCGAGAGTGAATTGTTGAGTGGCGCTCACGATGGCTCCTTCTCCTTGTGACGGGTTCAAAGGACCGGCAACGGCAGGTCCAGCACGTGGCCCATGCCACCGATCTTGTCCAGGTAGCCGGCTTCGGTGTCGCCGATCACGTCCTTGCGGTAGGTGGCGAAGCCCGCCGCTTGCTCGGCGCTGGCGCAGTAGGCCTTCAACTGCGGCAGGTCAAAGCCATAGGCAGGCCCGCAGGAAGTGGGATGCGCGCCGCCCGGCGCGTGCACCACGCCACTGACGAGCGCGCGCTCGAAGGGGTTGTTGCGCGCCCGCGCCAGGTCTTCGTCCTCCAGGCGGCCGTGCAGGACCTCGCAGCTCACATAGCACTGGCCTGCCGCCCGCGCGAACCATTCATCGAAGAAGGGATCCGGGCCGTCGATGCGGGTATTGCCCAGCACATCGCTCTCGTTGACGTGCAGCAGCGCGGCGTCCAGCGGGATGGCCGGCATCGCCAGCAGGACTTCGCCATCGGCGTAGGGCGAGCGGACGGTCTTGAGCTGGGGGTTGTGGGCCAGCACGTCGGTCCCGAGCCCGGCGCGCGTCGGCAGGAACGGCAGGCGCGCGGCGGCGGCGCGCAGGCCGAGCTGCAACATGCCTTCGTCGAGCTCCCAGACGTCGATTTCCCCGCGCTCGCGTGCCCCGCGAAAATGCGGCTCCAGCGGGATCACGTCGAGCGAAACGAAGCCGAACACCACTTTGCGCACCTTGCCCGCTGCGCACAGCATGCCGACTTCCGGGCCGCCGTAGGCCACCACGGTGAGATCCTTCAGCGGCGAGCGCAGGATTTCCCGCACCAGCGCCATCGGCTTGCGGCGGGGGCCCCAGCCGCCGATGCCGATGGTCATGCCATCGGCGAGGCGGGCGACCACGTCGCCCGCGGTCATGGTCTTGTCCAATGTCTTGAGCATAGTTCTAGCGATATCCGATGCTGAAATCGTGGCCCCACAGGCTGACCCGGGTGGCCTCGTAGGCGGCGTGCTGGCTCCAGTCGACCACCAGCCCGCCGTAGCCGTACTCGAGGTCGAAGCCGCCGGGCGTCTTCATGTAGAAGGAAACAACGCGATCGTTGCAGTGCTGGCCCAGCGTGGCCGAGAGCGCCACGCCCTGCTGCTGCGCGCGGTCGAGCGCGCGGCCCACCTCCGTCATGTCCTGCACCTCGGCCATCACATGGATGCAGCCGCTGGGCGCGCTCGCCTCGAAGATGGCCAGGCTGTGGTGCCGCCCGTTGCCGCAATGCAGGAAGTGGATGCGCTTCTCCGGCTCGGCCGGATCCGTGGTGAAGCGCGCGCGGAAGATATCCGACAGGCCGAAGCCCATCACATCGCGCAGGAATGCATAGGTTTCGTCGAAGGCGGGCGCCGGCAGCACGGAATGCCCCGCGCCCAGCGGATCGGTGACGAAGCGCGACACGCCGATGGGCGAGACAAAGCGCAGGAAGTCCGAACGCATGCCCCAGAAGATCTCGTGCCGGTTGCCGGAAGGATCGGTGAACCAGGCCATGGCCTGGGTGCGCCGCTGGATGCGCTCGGTCTCGCTGGCATGCGTGACTTCCACGTTTGCCGCGCGCAACGTGGCGAGCGCGTGGCTGAAGGCCGCCTCGCCGGCCAGCTCCCAGCCCGATGCCAGGTAGCGGTCCTGCTTGCCGGGTACGATCAGGTAGCGGTAGTCGCGCTCGTCCATCTTGAGGTAGAGCGCGCCATGGGGGGCGTTGGTGCACGCCATGCCGAGCACTTGCTCGCCGTAGTGGCGCCAGCGTTCGGTGTCGGTGGACTCGACCACGATATAGCCGAGCGCTCGGATGTCCATCATGCTGCCTCCTCGCTGTTCTTGGATTTCATTGGCTGCCGTGGTGGGTGCGGCAGGTTGGTGAAGCCATTGTTCAGCGGAAGTGGGATGTGTACATCGTCTGTTGGGACTAGCCTTGTGGGATTGGTTTGCTGTTTCTTGCCTCGCTGGTGGGGGTTTTGGCGTTTTTTTTGGTGGGGTTTTTCGGCTTCTGGGTGCTGGTGCAGAGTGGCGTGGGTGGGTGGGGTTTTAGCGCTTCTAGCTGCTGGCGCGGCTGTACGGGGTTGGCCGTTTTCGCACACGGAGGTGTCACTTTTCTTTACTCGTAAAGAAAAGTAACCAAAAGAAAGCGATCCTTGCAGGAGGCTGGCGTGTCGGGGTTGCGTAGCCCAATGGTTTCGTCGTCAGGCCCCGGGTTCTAACAGACTCGTGCCGTTACCGATTCAGAGCACCACGACCCGGCCAATGCCCAGGGATTCGTGGTGGTGCCCCCGGTAGCGGAATTCCAGCC
>NZ_JBFTSG010000038.1:0-90173 GCF_056399885.1 Cupriavidus sp. 01L45
GTTCGCTAACAGCATCCGTCCAGCGCGAACCCGCTTTCTGGTCGCTTCGTCCATCTTCCCAGCCATGCAATCGACTCCCGATCAACGCCTTGGTCAGATAACGCGTCAGACTCAAATCGGTTGTCATGATTTATACAAGTCTCAATAGCACCATTGCAATAGGGCTTGGCGGCTCTTCCACCAATGAGGCTGGGGCGGGTCTGCTCGCGGAGCTCGGGTTCTGCTTTTCCGATGCAAACGGCAATACGCTGTCGCCGTGCCTAGAGAATCTTGAGTCTATCCGTGATGTCCGCTACGAGCAGCCACCTGCTCTTGCGGGCGCTCGACTCATCGGTCTTTCAGATGTTAATGCTCCTCTTTGCGGCCCAACGGGAGCAACCTATGTGTTTGGGCCGCAAAAGGGCGTGGAAGCCCTGGCTGCGGTCGATGCGACGCTGGAGCGATTTGCACAGCGATGCACGTCGGCTGCGGGTCAGGACTTTGCAAACGAAGAGGGCAGTGGAGCTGCCGGCGGAATTGGCTATGCGCTTCGCCTATTGGGAGCTGAATTGGTATCGGGTGCGTCCTTTGTATTGAGTGCAGCCGGATTGCAGGAGGGGTTGAGTGAGTTCGACTGGGTGATTACGGGAGAAGGGCGTTCAGATGCTCAGACAATGATGGGCAAGGGGCCAGCGACTATTGCCGACTTGGCACGGCATGCTGGCGTTCCAGTTTCCCTAGTTTCCGGGGCGGTAGATAGTAGCGCTGCACTGACGGAGGCTTTTGACGGGTGTATTTCAATCCAGCAGGGCCCGGTATCGTTGAGCTATGCGATGGAGAACGCTGGGCGCCTGCTTGAGGATGCGTCGCTTCAGCTGACGCGGCTCGTTACATCCGCTCGGCGTTGGAGCAAAGGCTTGTAGGTGCCGACCACTGATTTTGTGGTTTCAGAGCCAGTTGCCCGTCATGTGCACTGGCTCTTTTTGCTTGGCATCCCCTCCTGCTTAGGGATACCGGAACGGGAGCGGGCGAGCCGCGCGTCCCGTTGGTCGTTGCGGTCACTCGTTCCGTGATGGACACGATTGCGGAGGGGAGGTTTCGTGAGCGAGCCTAAACCTTGGGCGGCCATCCTCTGCGCAAGCATTCAGGGTTGCGCGAGAAGTGTCCTGCGTTAGCAGTGGGGCGAGGTCCCCTCTCGATGGTTGGCTGCTGAGACATTCGGCCGGGGTGTCAAGTATCGAGGTGGCTCAACAGTTCAACGCTGAGCGCTTAACGTAAACTGGTACTTCTTACTCGTTGAATCGAGATGACTGCCTGCCGYCAACGAAATCTGCCAACGCACGTAGTGTGCGTTGGCCGACAGTAATTCTGAGCAGCGGCACTTAGTTAGCGCATGTCGCGAATRCTTTCTGCTCCGGTAGGCTATCGGTTGCCGGCATCGGGTGAAGGTCCGAACGTCGACCAGCCTTAAGCAACTGACTCGGAACATCGTGGCCAATGAGGGAAGGTAATCGGGCTGAGGCGGAGAGGATGGCGGCTAGGTCGACGCCGGTATCGTATCCGTCCAACTCTAGCATGTGCACGAGTTCTTCTGTGCAGACGTTTCCCGTGGCCCCAGGTGCGTAGGGGCACCCACCGAGTCCGCCCAGGGACGCATCGAATCGGTCGATGCCAGCTTCCAGAGCTGCAAGGGTATTAGCCAGGGCCAGGCCGCGAGTGTTGTGGAAGTGGAGCGTCAGTTCGAGAAACGGGCATCGGTACTTAGCAGCCTCGCACAGAGCCTTGACCTGGGATGGGTACGCCATTCCGGTGGTGTCGCACAAGGTCACCCCATGAACGCCCAAGTCCGCGAACCGTTGCATCCAGCCGAGTACGGTTTCGACAGGTACGTCCCCTTCCATCGGGCAACCCATTGCTGTCGAAAGGGATACGTTGATGGCGGTTGGGGTGCTGCGGACCACTTTGATGACGTCCGACAGCTGGGCGAAGGATTGCTCCCGGGACATACGAAGGTTTGTTCGATTGTGGCTTTCACTGACGGACATAACGAGATTGACTTCGTCGACGTTGCAGGAAAGGGCTCGTTCCGCTCCACGGACGTTCGGAACCAGAACCGTGTACACCACGCAGTCCTGACGGGTGATGAGATGCATCACGGCCTCGGCATCGCGTAGGGCAGGGATTGCCTTTGGCGAGGTGAATGAGGTCACTTCGACCTTCGCATAGCCACACGCGCTGAGAGCGTTGATGAGGCTTACTTTGTCCTCCGTCGCTACGAATTTTGCCTCGTTCTGGAATCCGTCGCGCGTCGCGACTTCCTGGATGAATATCTTCTTGGCGTCCATGATGCTTTCCTCATTGACTTGGCTCACGAGCTGGCAGTCAGATGCCCCGGCTCGGAACCATTACTACTTAACTGAAATCGGGGCCCTGCTTAAGCTCGCGTTGGAGCGTTTCCTCGTCGAGGACCTTTTCCCATTTGGCAACCACGATGGTGGCGATGCCGTTTCCAATGACGTTTACGATGGCGCCGCCTTCCGAGATGAACCGGTACACGCCGAGAACGAGTACTAGACCTGCGACCGGGAAGCCGGGAATCGTCCCGAGGGTCGCGGCGAGGACGATGAAGGCGCCACCGCTCACGCTTGCCGCGCCCTTCGATGTCAGGAGCAGAATAGCCAGCAGCGTAATCTGTTGCCCCAGGGAGAGGTAGGTGTCGGTGGCCTGCGCAATGAAGATGGCGAGGACCGTCATGTTGATGCAGCTCCCGTCGAGGTTGAACGAGTATCCAGATGGGACAACCAGGCCGACAGCCGACTTGTCGCAACCAAGCCGCTCAAGCTTTGCCATCAGTCGAGGAAGCGCCGACTCGGACGATGACGTGCCGAGGACAATCAGGAGTTCTTCGCGGATGTATCTCAGGAAGCTAAAGAGACTGAACCCGGCTAAGCGACAAACCGCGCCAAGCACAATCACAACGAACAGCACCGCGGTGAGGTAATACGTCGCAAGCAATTGACCATACGATGCCAATGACCCGATGCCGTACTTCCCAATCGTGAATGCAATGGCGCCGAACGCGCCGAGAGGCGATACGTACATGACGATACGTACCATATTGAAGAAAGTGTTCGCTGCTGAATCGATAACGTCCAGCATCGGCTTCCCTTTTTCCCCCAGCATCTGCAGCGCGAACGCGAAGATGATGGAGATGAAGAGAACCTGAAGGAGGTCCCCTTCTGCAAACGCGCCAATCACCGTGTGGGGAATGATGTGGGATATGTAGCCGACAACTGTCTGCTCGTGTGCAGCCTTCGTGTAGGCAGCAATGGACGACGCATCGAGGCTGGTCGGGTCAACGTGCATGCCGACCCCTGGCTTCATTATGTTGACAACGAGTAGACCGATGGCAAGGGCCAACGTCGTCATTACCTCAAAGTAGATGAGTGCCTTACCACCAAGGCGACCGACCGCTTTGATGTCTCGCATACTGGCGATGCCATGCACGACGGTACAGAAGATTAGCGGGGCAACCATCAACTTCACCAACTTCAGGAAGTTGTCGCCCAGAGGCTTCATTGCTTGGGCAGCATTTGGGTAGAAGTGCCCTAAGAGGATGCCGATTACTACGGCGATGAATACCTGAACGTATAGATGGCGGTACCACTCCTTGTGGGAACGCGCGACTGGCGCGGCTGCAGGGATGGCCGAGTGCACTGTGGGCATGTGTGTCTCCTACTACTTTGCCCGGCGGGTAATTCCGCTCGTGAGTGCACTATTCTTTGACGTGCGCCCACATTGGAAAATCAGTCATCTCTCAAGGACCCTTTCCCAATTGGAAAGGCGACCATATGAGGAGTAACATACCATCCCCACTAGTACGGAGCCTGGCGCAGTGCTCAAGCCAACACATTTCGACCTTCAGTCGCTCCGAATCTTCCTGCTCGTCGCTGAGAACGGCAGCGTCACACGTGCGTCTGAAAAGGCGCATATGACGATGTCTGCGGTGAGCAAGCGGATTGCCGATTTGGAGCGCACGGTCGACTGCCCATTGTTTCTCCGCCTGCCTCGCGGCCTCATGCTGACCGCTGCGGGCCACGAATTGGTGAGGCACGCAAAGAGCGTGCTGGAGACCGTGAACCGCATGGCCAGTGCCATGGGCGATTTTTCGGTTGGAGTTCGTGGTCATGTGCGGGTATGGGCCAATACCTCAGCAGTCGTGCAGTTCCTGCCGAAGGACCTCGCCGCATTCCTGAGCAAAGAGCCACTCATCAGAATCAGCCTGGAGGAGCGTCTGAGTCACGAGGTTGTGGAAGCGGTGATGAATGGTGTGGCCGACGTAGGCGTGTTTGCTGACAATGTGCACGCTCCAGGGCTGCAAAAGTATCGCTATCGGGATGACGCTCTCGTGGTGCTGGTGCCGGCAGAGCACCCTCTCGCTCACCGTACGGAAGTGCAGTTTGCACACACCCTCGAATATGATTTCGTGGGCCTGAATCAGGGCAGCTCGTTGCTGGACCGCATGAGCGAGGCGGCGGCCGCGCTCGAGCGCGTGTTGAAGCTGCGGATTCAGGTGACGAGCTTCGATGGCATCTGCCGCATGATTGAAGCAGGACTTGGCATTGGCATTCTGCCGGAGGGAGCAGTACGGCAGGAAATCCTGGTCGCGGGGTTAAGAGCTGTCCGGCTATCGGACCCGTGGGCCGCCCGCTCGTTGTGGTTGGGGGTTAGGGACCCCAATGCATTGCAACCGGAGGCAACGAAGCTCGTCGAGCACTTATGCGGCCTGAAGCCACAGGGCTCCAACTGCGGCAACTGATTACGACCCTTTCTAGCTTGGAAAGGGTGCGTGACAATACCGCAAAGCTATGAGCGCCTGGATGTCACATCATTCTGTTCATCCAAGGACAAATGTAGTGAGGCAATGGAACAGGCTCTGAAAGGAATCCGCGTCGTCGAACTCGGACAACTAATCGCAGGTCCCTTCGCGGCGAAGATGCTCGGAGAATTCGGAGCAGAAGTTATCAAGATTGAATCCCCCCAGAACGGTGACCCACTCCGCAAGTGGCGCATGCTGCATGATGACACTTCCGTCTGGTGGGCAGCACAGTCGCGTAACAAGCAGTCTGTCACCCTAGACTTGCGTTCCCCGGAAGGCCAGGATGTTGTTCGACGACTCGTTGCATCCGCCGACGTTCTAATTGAAAATTTTCGGCCAGGAACGCTGGAGGGATGGGGCTTGGGATGGGACGAGTTGAAGTCCGTCAACCCGAAGCTAATTATGCTTCGGGTTTCCGGATACGGGCAGACCGGGCCGTATCGTGACCGGCCGGGCTTTGGCGTCATAGGCGAAGCGATGGGAGGGTTGCGTCATTTGAGTGGCGAACCAGGGCGCACTCCTGTAAGAGTTGGCGTATCCATTGGCGACTCCCTGTCCGCGCTACATGGGGTGATTGGAGTGCTTTTGGCACTTTCTCATCGTGAGCGCAACGGCGGTGAAGGCCAGGTCGTTGATGTTGCTTTGTACGAATCGGTGTTCAACGTTGATTGTCGTTGAGCCAGTGCAGGCCGATTGCCTGTACCAAAGTGCTCTGCAGGGACGGGGCGACCACTGCAACGGGGTCTGTCGATTCCGTCATGGCCGGGCTTGTCTGTGATGAGACGTCGCCGCTCGCATGGCGCTTCCTTGGGAACAGCGTCGACGCCTTCATTCTTCCAGACGCCGTTGCCCATCGCATGCGAGCCCGACAAGCACCCGTGAGGGTGGCTTGGCAGACTGGACCTCACGAGCGCCAGGTGTGCCTTCATTCAAGCTGGTGCGGATGGGGCGCCCGGTTTCGCGTCACCACTGGGCACCCATCGTGGGGCTACGCGACTACTGCGTCGTTCAGCCTCCGTGACCGTGCAAATCAAGCTTCTGTTGCCTGGGCGGCGCCATTCACTGTGGAAGTGGTCGTCCTGGATTTTGCGGCAATGATTAGGACTCCACCCAAAATCCCCGCACATCCCAAAATCACGAACGAAAGTGAAAAACCAGTGGAATGTGCTTTGGCGTAGCCCACAATGAGGGGGCCCAGAAACTGGCCCAGAAAGCTCCCGCCGCCGACGACCACGCCCACGGCAGGAATCGCCTTCTGGAGAGGGAGAATCTCTGTCAAGTAGGAAGAGACAAGTGGGGTAGGCATCTTGAGCATGAAGCCCACACACAAAATGAGGGCGATTTGGATGTACAGGGCATGAGTAGGCATCTCAGCGAGGACAACCAATGTCAGACCAGAGATGACCATCGGGATGGCCGCATGCCAGCGGCGTTCCTGGTTGTGCTTGTCGGAGCGGCTGGTAATGTAGTAGACCCCGACCATCGACATAATGAACGGCGCGCCGGAGAGGACGCCGACCATCATCTCGCTGACGCCACTGAACGACTTGAAGATGGTGGGTAGCCAGAGCGTCAGGCCATAGAGGATGATTTGGCTGCATGCGAAGCCAATCGTCAGCAGCCAGACGGACGGCTCCTTGAATACGACAATCCACGACGAAGTGTTATTGTCCTTGTGGGAAGCTTGCTCTGCCGCGAGCTCCCTCTCGATGCTCAGGCGGTCTCCCTCCGCGAGCCACTTCGCGGATTGCAGGCTCTTCGGAATCGAGTAGAACCATACAAGGCAGAAAATCCATGCCGGCAGGCCCTCGATGACCATCATCATGCGCCAGTCATGATGCGCTAGCACGGCCGCGGAGATAGGGCCGGCAAGGAAGCCGCCGGCTGCAACGCTTAGGTTCCAGATGCCGAAGGCGCGTCCGCGTTCCGACTTGACGAACCATTGTGTGAGCAGCATCGAGGATGCCGCATATATGGGCCCTTCCGCCAGTCCAAGCGCGAATCGGATTGCGAGTAGTTCTTCGAAGCTTCTGGCGAATCCCGTAAGTATCGAGATGCCCCCGAACAGCACAAGACAGACGCCGATGAGCTTGCGCGAGCCGAACTTGAGGGCCAGGTAGCCGGCGAGCAGCTGCGTAGCGAGATATCCCCATGCAAACGAGCCGCCAAGCCATCCGGCTTGGATTTCATTGAGCGCCAGCTCCTTCGTAATGTGGGGCAGCGCCATCCCGATGTTGACTCGGTCAAAGAACGAAATCATGTACATCAGGAACACCGCCGGCATGACGATGAGCCATCGTAGCCGTGCTGAGTTCTCGGACGTGGGGTTTAGCATGAAAGCCTCCGTGCCGTCTTCGGCGGACGCCGGCGGCGGTATTTCTGGTGCTGGCGCAGCCATGTGTGTTGCACGTTGGCCAGGAGATACGATGCACCTGAGCCTATTGCCCAGGTGCGTGATGCCCATGGTTCCTGCCAGTCAGGCGGCTTGTTTGGTCGGAGCCAGTGCCATGGACTGGTCTGCGCCGAGTGGATTGCACGGGCTTTGACTCAAACGCTCACCATCGAACTTCAGCGGGTTTGCCAGCAACTTCAGGTCGTCCTTCTGCGGATGCGGGACCTGGCTAACCATGCCAACTTCCTCGACGAACGGATTGTCCAGTGCCTGCTTCAAGTTCAAGACCGGGGCAATCGGCAGGACGCCGCGCAGGACATTGAGCCAATGCTCGACGGGTTGCTTCTTGAACTCGTTGTCGAGCGCCACGGTCAATGCGTCCCGGTTCGTAAGCCGGAGGGCCTGTGACTGGAAGCGCTCGTCTGCGCGCAGGGTGGGGCTGCCGAGCACTTCAAGCAGCGAGTCCCAGAACCGGTCGGTCATGCACATGACGTAAATCCAGCCATCTGCCGCCTGGAAGGTTTGAACCGGCGTGACCGAGAGGTGAGCCCCGCGGGGTACGCGGCCAGACACAAAGCCTTCGTTGAGGTACCACGTACCAGCGTAGCCCAACTGGTGCAAGGCGACATCAAACAGACTGACATCCACATCACCGCCGATTCCCGTCCTGTCAGCACTGCGCAGCTTGCCCAGCAGCCCCACCATGCCGGTGATGCCCGTCATGTAGTCGATGACCGATGCACCGAAGCGCGTCGGGGCGCCAGATGGGTCGCCGGTCAGGTCCATCAGGCCAGATTCGGCCTGCATCAGGAAGTCGTAGCCCGGCCAGGCTTCCCGCGAGTTGTTGCGACCATATGCCGAGATATGCAGGCAGACAAGCTTGGGATTCAGATGCTTGAGGCTCTTGTAGTAGATGGAGAGCTTTTCAGGCTGGTCGCCCCGCAGATTGTTGACCACCGCATCGGCACCCGCTACGAGCTTCTCGAAGACTTTGCGGTCATCTTCGGCCTTCATGTCGAGGACGACGCTGCGCTTGTTGGTGTTCCAGCCCTGGAAGAACAGGCTGTCCGCCTCGCCAAGATGGTATGGGCCAATGTGGCGCGAGGGGTCTCCGCCAATCGCCTTGTTCTCAATCTTGATGACCTCGGCACCCATATCGGCCAGGAACATCGAACCATAAGGGCCGGCAGCGAACTGCTCGAGCGAGAGAATGCGAAGACCTTCCAGCGGTTTCATTTGTACTTCCTCCAACTAATACGGGATGACACAGCAAGCGTTGATTCAAATGCCTTCGTAGTTTGGTGCTCCCTTCGCAAAGAAGGCACGCACACCCTCTGCACACTCGGGCGAACTGAACGCCTTATCGCTGGCGGCAAAGGAGACGTCCATGGCTTCGCGCATGGGGAGGTCGAAGGACAGATTGATGATGGATTTGCAGAGCGCCAGCGCCTGGCGTGGGCGACGGACCAGGGTGGCGCAAAGCTCCTGTGCCATTGTGTGAGCTTGGCCGGAAGGAGCAACACGGTTAATAAGACCCCAAGACAGTGCTGTTGTGGCATCCAGAGGCTCGCCCAGGAACATCATTTCCTTCGCGCGTGCCGAGCCGATGCGACGCGTCGCGCGAACGGTGCCACCGCTGCTCGGGAAGACGCCGAGCTTGATTTCCGGCAGTGCCACGCGGCTGGTCTTGGATGCCACAATCAGGTCGCAGCACAAGGCGAGTTCCAGACCGCCACCAAAGGCAAGTCCTTCGATTGCGGACACGGTCGGCTTTGGAAAGTTCTCAAGCTGGAAGAAAATCTCGTTCTGGCGCTTAAGCTTCTTCGGTACCACTTGGCCGGGGGACATGAGCTCGAGTTCGACGAACTCTCCGATGTCCGAGCCGGCGCAGAAGGCTTTGGTACCTGCGCCTCGCAGAATGACAGCGCGGACATCGTCATTCGCAGCCAGTGCGTCCAGGGTCTCACCCAGTTGGCGGGAGAGGGTCAGCGTCACAACGTTGACCGGGGGATTGTCCAGAGTGATGGTGGCAACGCCGTTCTCGATGGCGCAAAAGACTTGCTGTGTTGTCATGCTGTTTTGGCTTACTGATACGAAGTGAAAGGGAGACCCTCAGCAGTACCGAAGGAGAGGCCGCTCAGTTGACGACCAACTTGGTCTGCGCGACCAGGTTCTTGAAGTCGGCAATTTCCTTGGTGATGAGCGCCTTGAACTCCGCCTGGCTGCTCGGGTGCGGTTCGATGCCTTGTGCAAGCAGTTGCTTGCTGATGGTCGGGTCGCTAACGGCCTTGACGATGGCGGCGTTCAGCTTGTTGATGATGGGCTGCGGTGTGCCCGCGGGCGCTAGGACGCCGAACCACGTGCCGACGTCGATGCCTTTCACGCCGGCCTCGGCCAGCGTGGGTACGTCGGGCAGGGCGCTGGAGCGAGTGGCGGTGGTCACGGCGAGGGCGCGGGTCTTGCCGGACTTGATATGGGGCAGCGCCGAGGTCACCGTATCGAACATGATGAGCACCTGGCCGCCTAGCAGGTCGGACACAGCCGGCGCACTGCCGCGATACGGAATGTGCGTGATGGGAGCACCGGTGCGCAGCTTGAACATTTCGCCAATCAGGTGGTGCGCGCTGCCGGGGCCGGCCGAGCCATAGTTGTACTTGTCCGGATTTGACTTCGCGTCCGCAACGAGTTCTTGGATGGTCTTCGCCTTGACGTTGCTGTTGACGACCACGACGTTCGGCACGATGGCAGTCATGGCAATGGGCACCAGGTCGGTATCGAATTTGTAGGAAAGTTTCAGCACCGACTGAGCAATGGTGTGGTGAGCGCTGCCGGCCAGCAACGTGTAACCGTCAGGCGGTGACTTCGCCGCGGCATCGGCACCAAGCGTCGCGGAGGCACCGGACTTGTTCTCGATGACGACGGGTTGCCCCAGCTCCTTGATGAGCGTGGGCGAAATCAGACGCATCAGCGTGTCGGTCGTGCCGCCCGCAGGGAACGGCACAATCATCTTGATGGGGCGGGTGGGGTAGTTTGCTGCCGGGTCTGCTGCGAATGCAGGCGTAGTCGCGGTAACCGTACAGGCGAGCGCTCCCAGCGCCAGGCGGAACATGGCGTTCATGCTTTGTCTCCTTGATTTTTCGAGTGGTAGTTGRGTGCCGTCAGGCCGGCCCTAATTCAAAGAAGCCTGACGGGAAACGCGAAGCGCTATGAAGGACTCGACTGAAGCGATGTGCGGTACAGGTTCTCGCGAGTCATCTCTTCGCCGAGCTGTCCATGCGCGCAGGCTGTCCGGGCAACTAGGCATGAGGCATTCAGGCCGGGCGGCGACAGCCGTAGTGAGAGAAGATGGGTTGTGCGGCGCATGGTCGAGGGCGGATGCAGTCAGATTTCGGTTGGCGTGGCCCGATAACGAACGGTCTGTGTGTACCGGTCGTGCGGGTAGTAGCTAATCGATGCCTGAATCATTCCCTGGTTGGCATCGTAGAAGAAACGCACCATCTGCAGCGCAGCGCTTCCAGGTTGGGCTTGCAGGATGTCGGCGAGTTCTGCGTCGAGCAGCGTCGCAGTGGTGTGCTGCTGAATTTCGGCCACACGCACGCCAAACATCTTTTCGATGCTCTTGTAAATCGGCGCGTTCGAGACGGCGTGCCGCTTCTGTGCTTCGGCATACCGCGGCGATACGTAGATACGGACATAGCTCATCGGCAAGTCCGCGCCGGGGCACTTGCGAACGAAAGAGACTTCCGAGAGGAGGAGTCCTTTTGCGGCATTGAGCGTATTTGCCAACGCGTCGTCGACCACCACCTCGCGATGGCTTACCAGGTGCATCTCGGTGTTCTCAACGAACTGGAGCAAGTCGCTGACCGAGTTCACGGCGCTGAACACGTCGTCTCGATGCACCGGCTCGCGCACGATGGTGCCTATGCCGGGATGCGAAGAGATGAGTCCCTGTTCGCGCACGGCCCGCAGTGCTTGGCGCACCGTCTGGCGGCTGACGCCATACCGCTGCGCCAGCTCGTTCTCAGACGGCAGGATGGAGGCTGGTTGGTATTTGCCTTCCTGGATATCCGTGGTGAGGAGATTGGCCAGGGTCGAGTACAGCGGCTGCCTCCCGCCGGTACTTAAAAGAAGATTCTTGCCGTGTTCCGAGGCCATTGCGTTGTTCCCCATGCCCGCTACGGGCGGATGCGACCCCGTACCGGAGTCATTGAGTTCACTAACGCGAATTATCTCCGAAGCCTGTACGGTTGTCCGGCCAATACGGCCCGCTCCGCCCCGGGAACTGGGAGAACCGACATGCGGATGTGGCGAGCGGGCTGTTTTCATTTGGCTGTTCGAATGTACGTACTGTACGGCTGTACGTACATTATGCTTCCGTGACCGGGTTTGGTATGAGGGTTTCTACTAGGTCAAGCGCGGTGCCTGTCTCGGGGCCCAGAATGTACAGAGAGAGGCAATGCGGCGCGAAGGCCCGAAGGCCGCCTAATAGGGACGCAGGCAAACAAACTGTCGGCCGCCGGCACGCATGCCGAAATATGCGAGGGGCAGCAAGCCTTGCTCGGGAAAGCGCCCTGGCGCGTAACCGGTTGTCGAATCCACACCGACACAGTGAGTCCCTAAGGGGCTGAGCGCGGGTCGGCGGGCAAGTCTCTTCGCGCGCCGAGCGCGTTGTACCGCTCGCGCGTCGTCTCCGCGCGGCATTCAGGCCCAAGCTGAACTGTGGGACGGCATCGGTGCCGCATCTAGTAGGTGAATTTTGGTCAAGTAGCCCCTGGCCGGCGTTCGCCCGAGCCGTATGGCCCATTCAGAAAATCCGGATTCTCCCCGTGCCTGTTCTCCGGCAACCTTGCGCCACTACCGAGGAAATAGGCAGGCCTGCAGCCTGCCAAGACGGTATTGGAGACAGACATGATTTGCAGAACCGGAGTAATGAGCCTTTGCCTTGGCGCCAAGTGGCTGGTCATGGGGGCAGTGGGGCTCGGGATTTCCTCGGGAGTGATGGCCGAGAATGCGTTTCCGTCGAAACCTATCACCCTCGTCGTGCCGTTCTCGGCCGGCGGTCCGACGGATGTGGTTTCCAGGGCACTTGGTCAGGCCATGTCCAAGGACCTAGGGCAAAGCGTCATCGTGGAGAACCGCCTGGGCGCAGGAGGAACGGTGGCGGCTGCATATGTCGCTCGAGCACAGCCGGATGGCTACACCATCCTCATTCACCACAATGGGATGGCGACCGCGCCGGCGTTGTATAAGAAACTCTCGTACGACCCGCTAAAGGACTTTGCGTACATTGGGCAAGTTGCCGATGTGCCAATGACGCTTCTCGGGCGTAAGGACCTTCCGCCCACAACGGCTGCTGACTTAGTCAAGTACGTGGCCCAGAACAAGGACAAAGTTTCTCTAGCCAACGCCGGTCTGGGCGCAGTGTCGCAACTGTGTGGGCTCCTGTTTGAGGAAGCCGTGCATACGAAGATGAACTCGATTCCTTATCAGGGTACAGGGCCAGCACTTACTGCATTGCTGGGCGGTCAGGTTGACCTGCTGTGTGACCAGACGACCTCGACGCTGTCGCACATCAACGCGAACCGACTCAAAGTTTATGGGGTCACCACGCCGAAGCGAATCAAGGCGCTTCCCAATACGCCGACTCTGCAAGAGGGTGGTCTCAAGGGTTTCGAGATGAAGGTGTGGCATGGGCTATACGCTCCCAAGGGTACCCCGCCGGCGGTGACAGCACGTCTCACCAAAGCTCTGCAGAAGGCGCTGCAGGACCCGATGGTATCCAAACGACTCGATGAGCTTGGTGCCGAGATTGTTCCGGTAGACAAGCAAACTCCGGAGGGGCTGAAGACTTGGCTTAAGGCGGAAAGCGACAAATGGCAACCGTTGTTGAAGACGATGAAGGTAGAGGCGGACTAGGACGCTCGCCTGCGTGGATGGCCGAGTACCACGGCCATGCGCGTCGGAGATAGTGAAACCCGTGACGACAGAAACGCCGGCATTGCGAATGCAAGCCGGCGTTTTCGCATTTTTGCCACGCGCTAAGCGCTCATTCAGAACATCCTGGGACGACCAGGCTTGTGTCGGCCCAGCGTGTCGCCGCCTGCGCCAAAAGATGCGCGGGTTGTTCCAGTTGCTTATCTCCGAGCGCTTTCGACGTGGTGCGTTGCTACATCCATGGGGGCGGCTGCGGCATGGCCACTTGCGGACCCGATTCTAGTCTCGCCTGTCCTGTGGGTAGCGCTGGGGACTCTCGGGACGTTCACGCAGACGGCAGATTGATTTCCGGGCGCAGTCAAAACATCCGTTGATGGCAGCAGCATTATTTTCTATTTCACCATGCGCCTCCGTACTAGATACCATCGATGCAACGGGTATCGATGCACACACCACCCGGCTAAATAATTACCTGGAAGAGACATGAAACGCTTGTTGGTTCAAGTGGGGATTGGTGCGCTCGTAACCTTTGGCGCTCAAGCCCAGCCGGCATACCCGGACCATCCGATTCGCATGGTTGTAGGTTTTGCCGCCGGTGGAAGCACGGACCTAGTGGCCCGTATTGTGGGTAACAAGCTAGGTGCCATACTGGGCCAATCTGTCGTCGTGGAGAACAAGGCGGGGGCAGGAGGCACTATCGCCACTGACGCCGTGGCCAAAAGCAAGGCCGACGGTTACACGCTACTTTTTGGCACCAGTTCCCATGCCATCAACGCTTCCTTGTACAAGACTCTGCCGTATGAGCCCAACGCGGTAGTGCCAGTTGCGGTGGTGGCAGCCGTGCCAATGGTTCTCGCCGTGAATCCGTCCGTCAAGGCAAACACGGCCAGGGAACTGGTCGACGACATCAAAAAGAATCCTGGGAAGTACAGCTACGGTTCTGCAGGAAAGGGTAGTGCGTTGCACATGGCAGTGGAGCTGCTCAAGTACCAGGAGCATCTAGACATTGTCCACGCGCCATTTCGAGGCGCAAGCCAGGCCGTTCAGTCTGTGATTTCCGGCGACCTCCAGTTCATCACTGATGCGGTTACTACCGCAGGACCGATGATTAAGGCCGGCCGTCTGAAGCCTCTTGCTGTGACGACGGGCACACGCTCCAGTGTGCTGCCGAATGTGCCGACAATGAAGGAGGCTGGTTTTCCTAACTACGAGACATCCATCTGGAACATGGTGATGGTGCCTCGAGGCACGCCGGCCCCTGTCGTCCAGAAGTTGAGCGCTGCCTTGTTACAGACAGTCAAAGACCCGGAAGTCCGCGAACGGCTAGCCAAGATTGGAGTTGAGCCCATCTTGGATTCCACACCCGACAAAGCCGCCAAGTTCGTTCAAGCCGAGACGCAACGATGGGCAGACGTTATCAAGGCAGGAAACATCCAGCCGGACTAACCGTCGTCAATGCATGCCGCTACGGGCCTACCCACTCGGCGCCTGGCCAAGCTCCATCGAGCACTAGCCGTTTGGCCAGAGTCACCAGTTCCGCCGAAACAAAGCTCGCGGCTGGGGACATTCGACGCGTAGCCGCATGTGCCAGCACGATTCGCCGGGAGAGGTTGGGGGAGGTAATTGGTGCAGCCGCCAATATGCCTTTTTCCAGTTCTTCGGATACCGCCGAGCTGGGTAGAACTGTGTACCCAAAGCCCTTTGCAACCAGAGATTTTTGGACAGCCAGGGAATTGGTCTCGACCGCGATAGTGGGTTTGATTCCTGCGACAGCGCACGCATGCTCGACCACTGTGCGAAGACCGTGCGGCGCGTTTGGTAGCACAAGCGGAAGGTCTCGAAGGCTCTCGATGGTGTGC
Source organism: Cupriavidus sp. 01L45 (assembly GCF_056399885.1). Lineage (NCBI taxonomy): Bacteria > Pseudomonadati > Pseudomonadota > Betaproteobacteria > Burkholderiales > Burkholderiaceae > Cupriavidus > Cupriavidus sp. 01L45. The sequence continues at coordinate 15,044 of NZ_JBFTSG010000038.1, forward strand.
GCATCGCCTTGCGGCACGGTGCCAGGAAGGCCGACTAGATAGAGCTGTTCGTCGAGCAGCGCCTCTACTTGCAGGCCAGGGGAAGCTTTGATGTCGTACAAGAGCGCTATCTCAACGTCGCCTGCCTCAAGCCACTGAAGGAGGTTGCCTGCGTAGCCCACATTGAGCCGAACAACGAGTTGCGGATGCTTGCCTTTCACAGTTGCGACAAGTTCTGCTGCCAGTAACTCGCACGTACTCGGCAGCAAACCGATGACGGCTGTGCCTGAAATCGCCCCTTTCACCGGCTGAATCTCAGCCTTGGCTCGGTCCAGTTCGCGCAACGCGCGTCGGCCGTACTCAACCAATGTTCTACCAGCCTCCGTGAGGACCATTCCATGCCGCTCGCGCTCAAAAAGCTCTACACCGAATTCCTCCTCAAGCAGCCTTACATGCCGGGAAACAGCCGGTTGAACAATGCTAAGGAGTTCGGCGGCCTTGGTGGCGCTCCCGGTTTCCGCGATGGCCAGCAGCGCACGCAGTTGCTTGATATCCATATGTCCCCTAGTGCACTTTGCTGTCATCCAAATTACTGATTGGAGGAATCACTTTATTGTATTTCATAAAGCCTATCAGTCAATTCTATGATAGCAGATGTCATTCCCCACCGAGACAATCTCCCATGACCAATCCAAATTCTGAGCCCCTTGCCTGGCAAGAAGATATCTTTCAAGTCCTCAAGCAAAACGGGGTTCGCCAAGTTGCTTACGTGCCGGACGCCGGCCATTCCCATGTCATCAAACGGGCCAAAGAGGACCCCGAAATCCGCGACGTTGTTCTCACCACCGAAGAAGAAGGTGTCGGTGTTGTCAGCGGCGCGTGGCTGGGTGGCGAGCGTGCGGTCCTGCTAATGCAGAGCAGTGGTGTTGGCAACTGCGTGAATATGTTCTCGCTGCTGGATAGCTGCCGCTTCCCGTTCTTCACCATCGTCACCATGCGCGGCGAGTACGCCGAGTTCAATCCGTGGCAGGCGCCAATGGGCTTGGCCACCGCCAAGGCGCTTGAGCTGATGGGCATTACGGTGTATCGCGTGGACTCGCCGGAAGATGCCGCAGAACTCATCGACGCGGGACTGGTCTCCGCATTCGACGCAGGACAACGCGTCGCCATTCTTCTCTCTCAAAGCCTCATCGGCCGCAAAAAGTGGGTGCGCTGAACATGACTACCTCGACCTCCAAGTCGGCGATTAACCGCCGCGAATTCGTTGCCGCCCTGCTGAAGCAGTTTCCTGATGCGCTCGTCGTGACGGGTCTTGGCTCCCCTTCGTACGACGTTTTTGCGGCCGGGGACCGTCCTTCCAATTTTTATCTTTGGGGCGCTATGGGCGGGTCTACCTCGGTTGCGCTCGGGCTGGCCCTGGCACAACCCGAAAAGCAGGTCATTGCCATTACAGGCGATGGCGAGCAGTTGATGGGTATCGGCAGTCTTGCCACTGCCGCAGCTCAAAACCCAAGGAACCTGGCAGTTGTGATTCTTGACAACGGTCACTTCGGTGAGACCGGCATGCAGCAAAGCCATACTAGCCTGGGCACCAACCTCGCAAAGGTGGCAGCCGGATGCGGTGTTCGCTCGACGCTCGAAGTCTCCGAGATTGCGGAACTGGATAAGCTGACGCAGGCAATCAAGAATGCGGATGGCATGACCGTGGCTCAGGTGTACATTGCCGCGGAAGAGCATCAGCGCGCTCTGCCCCCGCGCGACGGCGTATTCGTCAAGAACCGCTTCCGTCAGCACCTGGGATTTGCGCCGCTCTAGTCTTCTAACCCATCCGGACAGCATTGCGCCATGAAGCAGTATCAAATGTTCATCGACGGGACCTTCGTGAATGCGAGCGATGGTCGTTGGTTCGAAACCCAGAATCCCTTCACCGGGAAAGCCTGGGCCCAAGTCGCTCGCGGCACGGAGGCGGACGTCGACCGCGCGGTCAACGCAGCCGATAATGCGTTCCGCGCTGGCCCGTGGGCAGAAATGACAGCCACCCAGCGTGGCGCTTTGCTGCGGAAGCTAGGAGACCTTATCGCCAGGGATGCCGAACAGCTGGCTGAGTTTGAAGTGCGGGACAACGGCAAGTTGCTCGCTGAGATGAGCGCGCAGGTGAAGTATCTGCCGCAGTGGTTCTACTATTTCGGCGGCCTTGCCGACAAAATCGAGGGAACGGTAGTTCCGCTAGACAAGAAGGGATACTTCAACTACACGCGGAATGAACCCGTGGGTGTCGTAGCCGCCATTACACCGTGGAACTCCCCGCTAATGCTGTTGGCGTGGAAAATCGCGCCGGCGCTGGCTTCGGGGTGCACGGTAGTCGTAAAGCCGTCCGAATTCACTTCGGTCTCCGCTTTGGAACTGGCTCTGCTCTTCCAGGAAGCGGGCTTCCCAGCGGGCGTGTTTAATGTGGTGACGGGTTTCGGAGCCGAGGTTGGGTCACCGCTCGTCATGCATCCACTTGTTAAGAAGGTAACGTTCACGGGCTCCGATGCAACCGGGCGCGCCATCAACCAGCAATGTGCAGCACAGTTCAAGCACGTGAGCCTGGAACTGGGCGGGAAATCGCCCAACATCGTGTTCAATGATGCAAACATGGACGATGCAGTCAACGGCGCTGTCTCGGGCATCTTCGCGGCCAGCGGGCAAACCTGCATTGCTGGCTCTCGTCTGCTGTTGCAGGAGGATATCCATGATGCGTTCATCGACAAGCTACTAACGTTGGCGAAGACAGCGAAGCTTGGCAATCCAATGAACGCGTCGACGCAGGTGGGCCCCATCACAACGCCGGCACAGTATGAAAAGGTCCTCTCCTACATCAAGATTGCGAAGGAAGAGGGGGCAAACCTTTTGCTGGGTGGCCAGCCGGCATCATGCGGAGATGGGTGGTTCGTCGAGCCCACTATCTTTTCCAATGTGACGCCACAGATGCGCATTGCCCGAGAGGAAGTGTTTGGTCCGGTACTTTCGGTTCTGAAATTCAAGGACGAAAAAGATGCTATCGAGATTGCCAACGATAGCTGCTATGGGCTTGGGGCAGGGGTTTGGACATCTGATATCGGTCGCGCGTTTCGGATGTCGGAAAGGATTCAGGCCGGCACCGTGTGGGTGAATACCTATCGAGCCGTCAGCTTCATGTCGCCCTTTGGCGGCTATAAGGATTCGGGTCTGGGTCGGGAAAACGGGATTGATGCCATCCGCGCGTACCTCCAGACAAAGAGCGTGTGGATTAACACAGGCGCCGGTTCAGGGAATCCGTTCACTATTCGGTGAGTCGTGGCCTGCGCGGATGYTTGCGCCGCGCAGCGCCCCCATTTCCGGCGGTTGACAATCTGCCATCGGCTGCACCAGGGCGACTAGGTGCGGCGCTTACCAAAAAACATGATGACAAAGAGCAGAATTTCACTGGATTTCGATTTGGCTAAGCCGGGCAAGCACGCCGGCTATGCAAGACTTCCATACTCAGTGAATCGCTCGGCGTACGGATGGCTTCCCATCCCGGTAGTGAGCATCAAGAACGGCGTAGGTAAGACCGTGTTGCTGTTGTCCGGAACCCATGGCGACGAATACGAAGGGCAGGTGGCACTGACGCGCTTGGCGCGACAATTGCAGGCCAACGATATTCAAGGGCATCTCATCATCTTGCCGATGGCGAATTACCCGGCAGCCAAAGACGGTAATCGTGTGTCTCCGATAGATGAGGGAAACCTGAACCGCCTCTATCCCGGAAATCCGAGCGGCGCACCCTCCGAGATGATTGCCCATTTCATCGAGACCGAACTGATGAGCCGCGCGGACTTCGTATTCGACCTCCATAGCGGCGGGACATCGCTCAACTATTTGCCTGCGACGACATCCGTCGCTTCAACGGGCTCTTCGTCTGAAGCGGAGCGTCGAGCTCTGATGTCGACGTTCGGAGCGCCCTACGGACTATTGTTCTCGAGTGCACCAGGGAGCGGCAGTTCTTCCGAAGCCGCGGCGCGCACCGGCATACCGCGTCTGGGCACTGAACTAGGCGGCCGCGGATGGGTTCATCCTGGCTACCGTGAGATGTGCGAGTCGGGCGTACTGCGTGTATTGGCTTGGCTTGGCGTGACTAAATCAGAGGGGCTTCCTCCGCCGCCCGAGGTTAGGTTTCTTTCTGTTGACAAGGATTGCTTCGTCTACGCGCCAGAAAATGGCCTGTTTGAAGCTCGTGTCATGCTTGGCGATGAGGTGAGGGTGGGTGACCTCGCCGGCTACGTCTATTTCCCTGAAAGCCCGCTCCGCGTTCCTGAAGCGGTGCATTTCTTGGCAAGCGGTGTCGTGGTTTGCGAACGAGCCGTGGCAATGTGCGAGCGCGGAGACTGTCTCCTCCACTTGGGGAAGGCAATCTAGTCCGGTAAAGAGCGTAAGCCGGCAACGCGGGATTCGGCTTCTAGACAGGGTCTGAGCAGAAATGGACGTAAAGAAAGTGGTACGATGACTTCTTCAGCAATCGAGAGGTTTGTGATACGCGGAATCGTCGGTGACATTGAGCTGTTGGTTAATGTGCCGGAGGGACCCATTCGCGGCATCGCGGTCATCGCCCACCCTCATCCGCTGCAGGGCGGAACCGCAGAACATAAGGTTCCAAATTTGTTTGCGAAGATACTAGCGTCCCGTCAATACGTCGCCGTTCGCCCCAATTTCCGGGGCGTAGGGGGCTCGGAAGGCACGCATGACTTCGGAAACGGAGAGACTCTCGATGTGCTATTGGTCATCGAGCACTTGCGACGAATCTATCCGGCCTTGCCCCTTGTTTTGGCGGGATTCTCCTTCGGCGCATACGTGATTGCACGGACCACGGGGGTGCTACACGAACAGGGGGTCAATTGCACTCACATCGTGCTCGCCGGCACACCATGGGGAACTATCGAAGGGCAGCGCACCTACGAGACGCCTCCCGTACCATCCACGACCATGGCAATTCACGGTGAGAGGGACCAGCGCGTAGAGCTCAAAGCTGTGTTCGACTGGGCGCGTCCGCAAGGCTTGCCTATCGTCGTTGTTCCTAACGCCAGCCACTTTTTTACCGGAAAATTGGCCGTCCTGGAGCGCTTGGTGGGCGCATATCTGGACCGCTCGCCATAACCGGTTGACAGTCGCGCGAGCTAAGGTGATGGCTGGCCGGCATTCATCACGCCGTCTGGAAAATTGTAGAAAAATCGCAGCACTCCTGAGCGAGCATGACGATGGCTGCAATCAGCGTGCTTCGTTGGTCCGACTTGTACATCGCCACGTAGGTGGCATCCGGTAGCGGCGGATTAACTTCAAGGACATCGAGAAGTCCAGCGCTTTGCATCTGACGAAGGCAGTCTTTCGGGAAGTAGCTCACTCCGAACCCGGATATGGTAAGGGCTATCAATGCCACGATGCTATTGCTGACGATAACGTTGACGGGGCGAAATCCTATCGACTTGAACCAGCTGTCGTAAATAATCCCCGTGCCAGACTTGTCCACGAGTACGCGCCTCGCCGCGAGTTCGTGTATCTGGATTGGCCGCTGAGCGTCAAGCAATCCGGGCTTGCACATCCACGCGTTCTCAACTTTGCCTACTACCTTTGATGCAAAGCGCGCATCTGTATAAGCATCGGGCACTACCATCAAATCAAGCTCGTCCGCCAGGAGCTTGTCCCGTAGCTTAGTGCTCATATCCACTTCGGGCTCGATGACGACTCGTGGATAGTGTTCGTGAATCTGATTGACCAGTCGGGGTAGCCAGGTCATGGCCGATAGCTCGGTAACGCCAATGCGAACCCGACGCTGCATCGCGTCCGGTTGGGTGAATTGCTCCATCGCTGCATCCCGTTCCGCCAGAAGCTTCTTTGCCAACAAGAACATCTCTTCCCCTTTTTCCGTCAGCCGGGCGGTTCTTGTTCCGCGGTCGAACAATTGCGTGTTGAAGAGTTGTTCGAGCTCCTGCACCCTTTTGGAGACTGCGGACTGGGTTGTGTGCAACCTCAGGGCGGCTTGCGCGAATCCGCCCGCTTGCACGACCCAGAATATTGCCTCAAGTTGTTTAAACGTAACCACAGTGCACCTTGCTAGGGATAACCACTAAAACACATTGCTTCTATTCATCGAATCGCATCGATAAAACTCGTTTGTTGTAATTGTATTCTGGTATCAAAATGCATCCAACAATTTCTCCTCCCGAGAGGCAAAAAGAGAGAATCTCGCCCCCTCTAGCTGAGGAGGGGTAGGGAGGCCGGAGACCTTCGAAAATGCAACGGTCCGTCATACACGGGCCGGATGCCCGTGGAAAGCAGGTAACAAGACGGGCGACTCTTGCTCCATCTATTTCGAGCCAGGGACGTTCGCGTGCCCCACGCGTGCGTCGCAGTTCCGAGCCTCAGCCCTTGCTGAGGCTTCCAATCCCCAAGACCTGAAAGGATGAATTCCATGCGTAAGTTGTCGGCAATCGCTATTGCAGCCGTGAGCCTCTCGCTGACTACAGTCAGTGCCTTCGCGGACCAGCTGGCGGACATCAAGCAGCGAGGTGCACTGGTTTGCGGCGTGTTGGGCACTATCGAGCCATTTAGCTTCACCAATGCCCAGACCAGGGAAGTACAAGGGTACGACGTGGATTTCTGCAGCGCGATTGCCAAGAGCCTGGGTGTGAAGCTCGAACTCAAGCTGATTGCGACCGCGGCGCGGATTCCCGAGCTACAGCAGGGGCGAGTGGACATCCTTGCAGCCGCACTTGGCTGGACGCCGGAACGGGCCGAACAAATTGGTTACAGCGACCAGTACTTTGTCAGTCTGACCAAAGTGGCGGTGAAACGCTCGGAAGGACTGAAAACTACGGCTGACCTCGCGGGAAAGCGCGTGAGCGCGAATAAGGGGTCGACGTCGGAGATGGCCGTCAAGAAGACAGTCCCGACGGCAACAACCGTAACCTATCAGGACGCGCCCGCTGCCTTCTTGGCACTGCAGCAGGGCCGAGTGGACGGTTTGGCACTTGGCGAGATGATGTTGGTCAAATTGAAGATGCAGGCAGAGGCGACGACGCCCATCGAAATCCTCGAACCGCCGGTCATGCACGAATACTGGGGGCTTGGGATGCGCAAAGGGGAAGCCGGCTTCGCGAGTCACGTGAACGGAGTGCTGCAGTCGATGGAAAAATCGGGAGAGGCGACACGCATCTTCGACAAGTGGCTGGGCAGTGGCACGCAGTACAAGATGCGCCGCGACTTCAAAGTTGAGCCAATCAAAGGCTAACGACTTGTGGGCCGGCGTACGCCGGCCCTTCCCGAACACCCACTTGGCGCATTACCTATGAAGTTGGATTTCTCAATACTTTTGCAGGCCGAGTATCCACGCCTGATAGCAAGCGGAGTCGTGACGTGGCTAGAGCTAGCCACGCTATCCTGGTTGCTTGCGATTGTGCTCGGAACCGTCCTAGCGGTTGTCCGGTTGAGCAACAATCGCTGGGGGCAAGCGGCGGTGGCTGCCTATGTTGAGTATCACCAAAGCGTGCCCATCCTGGTGCAGGTGTTCCTCTGGTACTTTGGGCTTCCGACATTGCTTCCGGAGTCGGTCCAGATGTGGTTCAACACGAACAACAGTGAATTCGTCTTCGCCTTCATAGCCATCGGTCTCTGCATGGCAGCATATATGTCGGAGGACCTTCGGGGTGGAATTCGCTCGATATCCAAGGCACAGCTAGAGGCATCCCGCGCCCTGGGTATGACCTATCTCCAGGCTTGCCGGAAGGTCATACTGCCGCAGGCGGCACGAATCGCTTTGCCCCCGATGATTAGCCACACCGTCCTGCTCGTCAAGAACACCAGCCTTGCCATGACGATTGGGGTGGTAGAACTGACTTATGTGACGAGAGAGATTGAGAGCGCAACTTTTCGCACGGTCGAGGTCTATCTGTTCACGACCATCGCATACCTCGGTGTCTCTCTGCTAATCATGGCTGGCGGCTCTGCCCTTGAGCGCCACTATCGACTGAAGACGAGGTAAGCCGTGGACTCCATTATTTCAATTCTTTGCGAGAACGGCGAGATTCTGCTAATGGGGCAGTATTCTAACGGCCCCCTTGGGGGACTGGCTATTACGCTGCTACTTTCCCTGCTCGGTCTTCTGCTGGCGTTTCCGCTCGGGATTCTCGTTGCGCTCGCCCGTGTGTCACCCATAAGTTGGTTGAACAAACCTGCCGTCTGTCTTGTGTATCTCGTCCGTGGCGTTCCACTGCTCATGTTCATCTTCTGGGTGTATTTCTTTGTACCCATCTTGATTGGGCGGACAGTGAGCGGATTCACGACGATGCTGGTGACACTCGTCATCTATGAGGGCGCCTATATCTCAGAAATCATTCGCGCGGGCATAGAGGGTTTGCCGAAGGGACAGACGGAAGCAGCTCGTGCAGTCGGCCTCTCCTATATGCAGACAATGAGAAAGGTGGTCCTTCCCCAGGCACTGTACAACATGATTCCTTCGATGATTAGCCAGTTTGTCTCCATCATCAAGGACACGTCACTTGCTTATGTCATTAGCGTCAATGAACTGACTTTTGCTGCAAACCAGGTGAACAGCATACTTCTCACCAAGCCGTTTGAGGTGTTCCTCATCCTTGCTGCGGTCTATTTCTTGCTCGGCTTCGCTCTGACATCTTTGGCGCGCTATGTAGAGCGCCGCATCACCAACAAGCGTACGGGCGTCCGTCGTGACGCTGCCTCCGTATCAGTGGTGTCGCCGGCAGTCGTCGTTGACTAATTTAACGGTCATTGGAGGTATTTTCAATGCAAAACAGTGCAGCATCTCAGATTCCAATGATTAATTTCAAACGCGTTAACAAATGGTACGGAAGCTATCACGCCCTCAACGACATAACTGCCGAGGTTGCACGGGGGGAGGTGATTGTTGTATGTGGCCCGTCCGGTTCGGGGAAGTCGACGCTGATTCGAACAGTAAACCGCCTGGAGGACATTCAGAAGGGGACGATTGAGTTTGGTGGACAGGACGTAAATTCGCCGGCACTCGACATCAACAAGTTCCGCAGTCACGTTGGTTTTGTCTTTCAAAGCTTCAATCTGTTTCCCCACTTGTCCGTGGCGGAAAATATTATGCTTGCCCCGATGTCTGTTCAAAAGAAGAAGAAATCGGATGCTCGGCAACGAGCCGCGCAATTGCTGGAACGCGTCGGCTTGGCGAGTAAGGCGGACTCTTATCCCGGGCAGCTTTCTGGGGGGCAGCAACAGCGTGTTGCCATTGCGCGCGCACTTGCTATGGACCCRCCAGCCATGCTGTTTGACGAGCCAACAAGCGCACTGGACCCGGAAATGGTGGGCGAGGTACTGCAGGTGATGAAGAGCCTTGCACGGGACGGGATGACAATGATGTGCGTCACGCACGAAATGAACTTCGCACGCGAGGTCGCTGACCGTGTTTGGTTCATGGACAACGGTTGCCTAGTCGAGAGCGGTAACCCAGACACCTTCTTTTCCAACCCGCAGAGTGACCGTGCCAAGAAGTTTTTGAGCGACCTGCGGACCCATTGATTTACCTTATCGGCTTGGCGCTTTAAGCGCATCTCGCTGAACAATCTGAGCGCATGTAGGATGAAACAATTCGATATCGCGGCCATACGGGCTGCCGCAGAACGTTTGTCTGGGTACATTATTCGGACCCCCATCATCGAATCGCCCATGCTGGATGAAGCGTGCGGCTGCAACGTATACGTGAAGGCCGAGCCGCTGCAGCGTACAGGTTCCTTCAAGATAAGGGGAGCGTTGAACAAGATGCTCTCTCTGAATGCGGAGGAACTTAGCAGAGGCGTAATTACATTTTCTGCTGGCAACCACGGTCAGGGAGTTGCCGCGGGTGCCAAGTTTATAGGATGCCCCGCCGTCATTGTTTTGCCGAAGACCGCGGCTGAAATCAAGATTGAGAGCTGCCGCTGGTGGGGAGCGGAGATTGTTTTGTATGACCAGCAGACGGAGGACCGCGAAATCGTAACACGTCACATCATGAAGGAGCGAGGACTGACCTTTATTTCGCCGTTCRATGACTATGACGTCATGGCAGGGCAAGGTACCGCCGGATTAGAGATTTGCGAGCAGTTGGAGGCGCGCGGGGTAGTGCCGGATGCCATCCTGGTCAACTGCAGTGGCGGCGGCCTTTCGTCGGGGGTAATCACGGCGGTGAAGGCAGTGTGGCCGAATGTTCGGGCGTACATTGTGGAGCCGGCCGGATATGAGAAGATGGCGCTGTCATTGGTGAGTGGTGTTCCCGAGAAGAACAGCTCAGTTCCAAAAACTGTGATGGATGCCATAGCCGGTCCCGTTGCGGGCACCAAGCCTCTCAGCGTACTCTTGCGTCACGATGTGAAGGCGCTGAGCGTGAACGACGATGAGGCGTTGTGCGCAGTAGCGACAGCATTCCGCCTGCTGAAGCTCGTCGTCGAGCCTGGTGGCGCAGCTTCGCTGGGGGCGCTGTTGGCGAGGAAGGCCGACCTGGTTGGGAAGAACGTTGTGGTTATCTGCTCTGGCGGAAATGTGGATGCTGGCGTGTACACGCGGGCAATAGTTGGGAGTACAGGGGGAAACAACTCATGAGTCCTGAAGAAAGACTCTTGGAACTTGGACTGGAACTCCCGGCGGCCTTACCCCCCAATGGCACATACGTGCCCTATCGGGTGGTCGGGAGCATGCTTTACCTGTCGGGCCATGGGCCTCGTCTACCCAACAATACCTATCGACTAGGCCGGCTGGATTCGCTGGAACAAGCGTCGGCGGCGTATGAGGATGCACGGCTTACGGCGTTGAACATGCTTGCGAGCATCAAGCTAGCTCTCGGGGACCTGAGTCGTGTGGAGGCAATAGTCAAGCTGTTGGGTATGGTGCATGCTACTCCGAGTTTCAAGAATCATTCCCGGGTCATCGATGGCTGCTCAGACCTTCTGGTGAGTATCTTTGGGGAGAAGGGGTTGCACGCCCGCTCGGCGGTTGGTATGAGCTCCCTTCCCCATGGAATGACGGTTGAAATCGAGGCAATCATCCAGATTCGTGAGTGAGCATGTTCCGTTCGTCTTGCGTCCCACGGAGTGGGGCAGGACTCCGGCAATGAGGTGCCGTCAGTCCTGCCCGATAAAAGCTTCTAAACCCTGAATGCTTCAAGGGCCATCAAAACACCATCCATGAACGCGGTGTTGTCGCGATGGATGTTTGCTGGTTGGGCGTGAGCGGAAGAGGGTGTATTGCCTTGGCGTGTTGTCATCAGGCGAGACCAGCCCCTCAGGCTACGCTTCCGCTCGGACTGCCCCCTGCGGCCTCCGCGACTTTGATAAGCTCGTCAATGAGGGCCTTCGCGCAGCTAGGAAGTCCATCCAATTCCCGAGCAATCACTACGCGCTCGCGTATAGCCCAAGGCTCGTCGAGTTCCAGGATTTCCAACTTCATCGTACGGCGATGGCGAAGGGTCGCCGATAGAGGAAGGATACCAATGCCAACCCCGGCTTCTATCATCCGGCACATGGCCTCAAAACTACGAACCTGAATTCGAATTTGCAGCTTACGCCGCTCGTCTCGGACGAGGTCGGTAAGGAAGGCGTGAAGTGTACTTCCTTCATGCATACTTACATGCTCATACTCAAGTGTATCAACAAGCGAAACGTTCGACCTTTCAATCAGGGGATGCCGAGCAGGAGTCACCAACACCAGCTTGTCCGTACTGAAATGGACGACCTCAAGACCCTCCGAGTTTAGCGGACCAGAGATGATTCCCAAATCGGCGCTAGCGTCCAACACCCCTCGAATAATGTCTCGCGTCTGGCGCTCTTGGAGGTCCACAGTGACCGCCGGCCGCTCTGCCATAAAGTGGGCGAGCACCTCGGGCATGAATTCCGTGACTGCGGTCGTATTTGCGAAGATGCGTATATGGCCAACTGAATCCTTGGAGAATTCCTCAAAGTCGCTGCGTACGTGTTCGAACTGGCGCTCGATGACCCGCGCATGCCGAAGAAGTCGCTCACCTGCGGGAGTCAGGGCCAGCCCTTTGCTTTCGCGATAGAAGAGCCGGGTTCCTAACTGGTCTTCCAGCGCCTTAAGTCTCGCACTAGCCGCAGCGGGGGATAAAAATGCCTTTTTCGCCCCACGAGATAGGTTTTCCTCCTCGGCGATGCGTGCGAACAGCCGGAGGTCGGCGAAATCAAAGTGCATGAGGTACTCCTTCAGCATAACTGTACCAAGGCGTCACTTTTGTCGCAAACTTTGTCCGAGGAATGCCCGCCGAGGTTACATGGTAGCTCTATCAAGCGCTGCTTTCGGTGGAGGCGAATGAGCGGTTCGAGAATTCGAGATTTACCGCAGGGCTCCGCGCTGCGAGACTAGCCTCCGTGCGCAGAAATGCATCTCTTACGAGATGCGGTTGATACCTGGCGGTAAAGCAGGATGCGCTGGCATCGCGTGGCGACTTCTACTGTAACGAGCAGCTGCCGCGTACCAAATTCTTTCGCCCGTTCCCGCTGTGGTAGGTCAGGCGAGGTACTTTCTTACTAAGGCTGCTATGCGTCCCCTTGATGGCATCACCGTTGTATCTCTAGAACATGCAATCGCAGCGCCCTTTTGCACCCGTCAGTTGGCCGACTTAGGTGCCCGGGTTATCAAGGTTGAGCGACCCAAGGTTGGCGATTTCGCCCGGGGTTATGACGAGCGCGTGGATGGCATGTCGTCGCATTTCGCGTGGACAAATCGCTCCAAGGAGAGTCTTGCTCTGGACCTCAAGCACCGCGAAGCGCCTGCCATCCTCCAGAAAATCCTCGATAAAGCGGATGTGCTTGTGCAGAACCTCGCCCCGGGCGCTGCCGACCGCCTGGGCCTTTCGTACCAGGCGCTTTCCCAGCGCTACCCGGGCATCATCGTCTGCGACATTTCCGGCTATGGCAATGATGGCCCCTACCGGGACAAGAAGGCCTATGACCTGCTAATCCAGGCGGAGTCGGGATTCGTTTCTATCACCGGCACGCCGGAGAGCCCTTCGAAAGCGGGTTGCTCCATTGCCGACATCGCAGCAGGCATGTACGCGTACACCAACATCCTGGCCGCGCTGTTGCAGCGCAGCAAGACCGGTAAGGGGGCGCATATTGACGTATCGATGTTGGAGAGCATGGTTGAATGGATGAACTATCCACTCTATTACGCTTTTGACGGTGCCACGCCGCCTCCGAGGGCCGGCGCATCGCATGCGACCATCTTTCCTTATGGCCCGTTCACGGCCGGTGACGGGAAGACCATCATTCTGGGGCTTCAGAATGAACGCGAATGGGATGCCTTCTGCCGGGTTGYCCTGGAGCGGCCGGAACTTGCGACTGATGAGCGGTTTGTCTCAAATTCGCTGCGTGCCAAAGGCCGGGTGGAGCTGACGGAAATCATCGCCAATGCATTTTCCTCGCTGACTATTGATGCAGTAGTGGAGCGCCTGGAGCACGCGCAGATTGCTAACGCACGCATGAATGATATGCGGGATGTCTGGAATCATCCGCAACTCAAGGCACGGGAGCGCTGGACTTCGGTCCAATCACCGGTGGGGGTCATCCCGGCATTGCGCCCTCCTGGGATGCCGCAGTCGTTCGAACCACGGATGGATGCAATCCCCGCGCTTGGCCAGCACAGCGAGAGCATTCTTCGTGAACTCGGCTACACCAGTGATGACGTCTCCCGCTTGAGCACCGAAGGCGCAATCTAACGTCACGCTCTACCGTAGACTGACGCCGCTCCCTCAATTCGTGCTGCCTCTTCACGCCTCGTTCGTGGGCGAGAGGGCGGGGGCATGCGCGCTTGCACACCAGAATTTGACCAAATGGCAACCAACAACTCTGCTCGTTCCTATCTCTTTGTGCCGGCCAATCGCCCCGAGCGCTTTGCCAAAGCTCACGCCTGCGGCGCCGATGTGGTCATTCTTGACCTTGAGGATGCCGTTTCTACTGACGATAAGGACCGAGCCCGGCACCTCTTGGTGGACTACCTGGCAACTGGCGGCTCTGGAATGGTGCGAATCAACGCGACGCAGACGCAATGGTTCGAGGACGACATCCGAGTGTGTCGCAAGGACGGTGTCCGTGGAGTGATTCTGCCGAAGGCAGAAAGCGCAGCGGATATTGCTCTGGTGGTGAAGCATCTTCCTCCGGAGGTCAAGGTTCTTCCGCTTATTGAAACCGCCAGAGGCATGGCCAACGTCAGCGAAATTGCTGCTGCACCCGGAGTAGCGCGCCTTGTATTTGGTACTGTGGATTTCCGGACTGAGCTCGGCATCGAGGGAGACGACCAGGAGTTGCTCTTCTTTCGTTCGATGCTCGTCTTGGCGTCGCGGGTTGCGGGAATTGCTTCGCCAGTGGATGGGGTGACGGTATCCATTTCCGATGTGGATGAACTTCACAGGGCGAGTGAGCGCGGTCGGAGGCTGGGATTCGGGGCAAAGCTGTGCATTCATCCAGCACAGGTCTCCGGGGTGAATGGCGCCTATCGGGCCACCGAAACTCAGCTTGCCTGGGCGAAGAAGGTCGTTGAGCAAGCCAAGACCAGTCCCGGCGCCTTCCAACTCGACGGAGAGATGGTGGATGCACCGGTCATTGCGCGCGCGGTCGACCTGCTAAGGCAGGCCGGTCCGCAGCCAGATTGAAAGCATGCACGCGCAACATTCTCAACTACGAAGTGGCCCCCACGATGAAGAAAATCTGCAGTCTCCTAGTCGCAAACAGGAGCGAAATCGCCATCCGCGTGATGCGCGCCGCCAGTGAGCTGGGTATCCGTACCGTAGCCATCTACTCGTACCAGGACCGGTTTGCACAACATCGCTTCAAGGCGGACGAGAGCTACCTCGTTGGCGAGGGGAAGAAGGCGGTTGATGCGTACCTCGACATCGATGACATCTTGAGGGTGGCAAGGGAAGCAGGCGTAGACGCAATCCATCCGGGCTATGGATTCCTGTCCGAGAATCCGGAGTTTGCCGAGCGTTGCGCGCACGAGGGCATCGCCTTCATTGGCCCGAAGCCAGAGGTGATGAGGGAGCTTGGCAACAAAGTGGCCGCAAGGGCGCTGGCCGAGCGCGTGGGTGTACCGGTGGTTCCTGCCACGAATGCTCTGCCGGATGACATCGAGGAAGCCAGGAAGCTGGCGGCGGCCATCGGCTACCCCCTGATGCTGAAGGCTAGTTGGGGCGGAGGCGGCCGCGGCATGCGGGCGATTCAGCAGGAGGGAGACCTGGCTGACGCCATCGCAGCGGCCCGTCGCGAAGCGAAGGCGGCCTTTGGCAACGACGAGGTCTACCTCGAGAAGTTCATCGTGAGAGCGAAGCATGTGGAGGTCCAGATTCTCGGCGACACCCACGGCAACATCGTTCATTTGTTCGAACGTGATTGTTCGGTGCAACGTCGAAATCAGAAGGTGGTGGAGCGGGCGCCCGCTCCCTACCTAGATGACGCCACGCGACATGCCTTGTGCGGCGAGGCGTTGAAGCTTGCGAATGCGGTGTCGTATACGCATGCCGGCACGGTGGAATTCCTGATGGATGCTGACACCGAGGAGTTCTACTTCATCGAGGTAAATCCCCGAGTGCAAGTCGAACACACCGTTACCGAGGAAGTGACGGGTGTCGACATCGTGAAGGCTCAAATTCGCATCACCGAAGGGGCGAGCATTGGTGACGCCCCGTCGGGGGTGCCAGACCAGGACGGCATCAAGCTGCGCGGACATGCTGTCCAATGCCGCGTTACCACCGAAGACCCAGAGAACGGATTCGCACCTGACCACGGCAAGGTGACTGCCTATAGAAGTGCTGCAGGCTTTGGCATTCGCCTGGATGCGGGTACAGCCTACACGGGGGCCGTTGTTACCCCGTACTACGATTCGTTGCTCGTCAAAGTGACTTGCAAGGGCCGAGATGCGGATGAGGCCAATGAGCGCATGAGTCGGGCACTGCGCGAGTTCCGGGTCCGGGGCGTGGCGACCAACCTAGCGTTTCTGGGGAACGTTATCGAACATGAAGAGTTTCGTTCGGGGCGCTGCACTACCCGGTTCATTGACAATACCCCGGAGCTGTTTAGTTTCCGCCAGCGCCGAGACCGAGCGACGAAACTGCTGAACTTCATCGCCGATGTCAACGTCAACGGCAATCCCGATGTCAAGGGCCGCCTCGTTCCCAAGTCCATCATCCTGTCGCACCCGCTTCCTCTGAAGACGGTTAGCGATGAGATTCCGGAGGGAAGTCGGACGCTACTGTCCAGGCTTGGACCCAGAGCCTTCGCCCAGTGGATGAAAGACAGTTCTGGCGTCTTGCTCACCGACACTACGATGCGCGATGCTCACCAGTCGCTGCTGGCAACGCGGCTCCGCACGCAAGACATGACCGCCATCGCACCCTACTACGCGCGCCAGTTGTCGGGACTCTTTTCAATGGAATGCTGGGGTGGCGCTACGTTCGACGTGGCAATGCGGTTCCTGCGTGAAGACCCGTGGCAGCGCCTTGCGGCACTACGCGCCGCCGTCCCCAATATCCTGTTCCAGATGCTGCTGCGCGGCTCCAATGCCGTTGGGTACACGAACTATGCGGACAACGTGGTGCAGCACTTCGTCAAACGCGCTGCCGCGGAAGGCATTGACCTTTTCCGGGTTTTCGACTCGTTCAACTGGGTCGAAAACATGCGAGTGGCGATGGATGCCGTCATTGCGTCCGGGGCGCTTTGCGAAGGCACAATCTGCTACACCGGCGATTTGTTTGACAGTTCGCGAGACAAATACAACATTCGCTACTACGTTGACATTGCAAAGTCGTTGGAAAAGGCCGGCGCACATATTCTTGGAGTCAAGGATATGGCAGGTGTTTGCAGGCCGCAGGGCGCATTCGCGCTGGTGAAGGCCTTGAAGGAGGAAGTGGGTATTCCCATTCACTTCCACACTCACGATACGAGCGGCGCATCCGTGGCGTCGGTGCTGGCGGCCGTGGAGGCGGGGGTGGATGCGGTCGACGGCGCCATGGATTCCATGAGCGGGCTGACGTCCCAGCCAAGCCTGGGTGCCATTTGCGCAGCCCTTGAGCATGACGCGCGCAAGCCGGCAGTAGGCTATCGTGACCTGCAACCCTTCTGCACATACTGGGAATCAGTCCGCAAGAACTACGAGCCCTTCGAGGCGGCGATGCGGGCGGGCACCTCGGATGTCTACCGTCACGAGATGCCTGGCGGTCAGTATACAAACCTGCGGGAGCAAGCTCGGTCGCTGGGACTGGAGGCGCAATGGCCAGAGGTCGCACAGGCTTATGCCGATGTCAACGTCATGTTTGGGGATATCGTTAAAGTCACGCCATCTTCGAAAGTCGTTGGCGACATGGCGCTTCACATGGTCGCAAACAAGCTGTCCACAGGCGATATCCTGGACCCCGCGAAGGAAGCCTCGGTGCCGGAATCGGTCGTCTCAATGTTCCGTGGAGAGATGGGCTACCCAGCCGACGGCTTCCCTTCGGCTCTGCAGCAAAAGCTCCTGCGGGGTGCCAAGCCAATCGTCGGTCGCGCCGGCGCTCATATTCCGCTGGTGGACTTGGAAGCGGCGCGCAGCCAGGCGGAACGAGAGATTGGTCAGCCGGTTTCCGACAACGACCTCGCCTCGTACCTCATGTATCCCAAGGTCTTCAAGGACTTCTGTGCGCATCGGGAACAGTACGATGACGTTTCCATCCTTCCCACCCCCGTCTTCTTCTACGGGCTCACTCCCGGTAACGAAATTGCGGTGAACCTGGAGCGGGGTAAGACGCTGTTCGTAGGCTTGAACGCCCAAGCCGAGCCGGACGAGGAGGGCGGCGTGCGCTTGTTCTTTGATGTCAATGGTCAGCCGCGCCCAGTTCGTGCCAGCAAGCGAGAGGCTGGGAAGCTTGCCGCGGGGGCAAGAATGGCCACCGCCGGCAATCCGATGCTGGTCGGCTCGCCGATGCAAGGTGCCGTGATAACTGTGAACGTCAGGGTGGGGCAAGTTGTCGCCAAGGGTGAAGTCGTGGCTGCAATTGAGGCAATGAAGATGGAGACAAGTGTCGTGGCTGAAGTCAGTGGGACGGTGAAGGAGATTCTCGTGCAACCAGGCGCTCAGGTTCGCGCTGGCCAGCTACTGATGGAGTTGCAGTAAGACATTCCAGGCTGATGAAGGCGGCGGCACACTGGTGTCGCCGCCTTCGATTCGTCAGGCTCCAATGGAACGGATGACATCCAGAGTTGTACCGTCACGATATTCGACGATTCCAACCACCTTGCCCTCGGCTGTGCCGGGCTGATGATAGTGCTCAAGGCCACGGCAGGCCTTTTCCTGCAATTCGTGGATGCTGACAACCGGAAGACCGGAGGCAATCAGTCGCTCTTTGACCTCAAGGCGAAGCGGGTTGACTGCGATACCTGCTTCCGTCACGACCACGTCAATGGTGGCGCCAGGTGTGGTGACGGTACGTACCTGCTCCACAATCTTCGGTACGTTTCCGGCTCTCAAGCGAGTTGTGACGATGGCGAGTTCGGCACCGGCTGCTGTGTCGCTGTGACCGCCGGACCCGCCAATGATGCGACCGTCGCTGGCGGTCGTCACGTTGACATTGAAATCAAGGTCGACCTCCGCTGCACCGAGAACCATGGCGCTCAGGCGATTGACAACAGCTCCCTTGTTCCAGGGATTCGCGTACATCGAGGCAGACATTGCCTGGTGAAGTGGGTTGGTGCGGAAGGATTCCACTGCACGTAGGTCGAAGCACTGAACGTCCAGCAGACTGCGAAACAGGCCTTGCTCGAGCATCTCAACCAAGTAGCCGGTGATGCCTCCAGCCGCAAAGCTGCCTTTGACACCGCGACGGGCCATGATTTCGCCAAGGGCCGCGGCAACCGCGAGAGAGATGCCGCCGGCGCCGGTCTGGAAGCCAAAGTCCTCGCCAAGGAGGCCCGCCGCTTCGATGACCCGAGCAGCCAGAGATGCAATGGCCAGGCCCACGGGCTCATCGGTTGGCCGGGTCGTCCCGGACACAATTCTGGTGCTATCCCCGATGGAATGGACAGGGACCACATAGTCGATGTAGTCCTGGCTGATGGCGATAGGGCAGGCGGGATAGGGAACCAGGTTGTCGGTGACCGCAATCACCGTGGCCGCGTAGCGCACGTCGGCTTCGGCATAGCCGAGCGTTCCACAGGCTGACGGGCCGGACACACCGTTCAAGTTTCCATAGTTGTCAGCGGTCGGTGCAGCTACAAAGGCGGCATCGATAGCTAACGCGCCTGACTCGATGAGGCGGGCGCGCCCTCCATGGGTGTGCATGAACATGGGGGCGGCAAGCGCGCCGCGCGCCACCGCGCCGGCGACGGGACCTGACGCATACCCAGTGTAAATCTGGCCAATGACGCCGGCTTCCATGAGTTCCACCCACGGGCCATGTACCGGGAAGATTGAGCTGGCGGCCACGGTCAGGCCGCGCAAGCCTTGATTCGCGGCCTCGCACAACACTGCATTGGCAACAGCATCGCCGTTGCGAAGATGATGGTGGAAGGAAATGGTTGAGCCGTCACGCAATCCGGCCGCGTCGATGGCTTCGCGCAACGAGGGCAGTACCTTCGGAGTGCCACGGGGAAATGTGCGTAGGCTGGGCGCCGCGCGCCGATGCACCTCGGGGCAACCGGTGATGCCAGCATAAGGTACCAGACGTTGGCCGCCCACCCATTCCGGAATATCACGTCCAATCTTGTTTTTCACGCGTCCTCCGCATTGCATTGTAGGAACTACAGTCCATCGTCTCTCAGGCGTGCGACCGTCTGGAGCGATACGCCAAACCAATCGTAGAACGACGCTTCCAGGTCGCCTTTGCTACCCCAGCCCACTCTGTCCCGCAGGTCCGCGACGGAGAGCTTGAACTGTATCGACTCGAATAGCGCGCGCATGAGACGTTGCGTCCGGCATATGTGCGTGAAGGCCATGCCTTGCGTGAACAGAGCGGTCCGGATTCGTTCGGGTGTCGTGTTCAGCGCATGGGCAACTGTATGAGCATTCCAGTTCTCCTGTGGGTGGTGAAAGACCGTTCCCGAAATCATGTCCCGCAGAAGCGGCGCCCATGAGGGCGTTTCCGCGCTTAGGTGCGATGGGCCCAGGGTAATTTCCTTCAGGTTCCCATCGGCGAGTTCCAGATAACAGCTAGACGCGGAAAACACGCTGCCACCCAGTTGCAGGTCGATTGATTCGAAAGCTGGAATGTCGATAGCACGGTCCGTTTGCAAAGTGCGTGAAAATCCATTTCGCGTAAGGGCATGTTCGCCGTGACAGGAGGCAATCCGCATGGGAAATGCCGGCACGAGTCTGTGGAGAGCCACTCGGGAGCGACAACGAATCTGGACGCGCATGGGGGTCTGCCGAATCGGATGGTTTGAGCCAATCTTGGCCACAGTTTCGCGCTACGTAAATCCGGTTCTTCCGAACGCTCCATTCGGGTAAACGCATGCTCGATGTTTTCTGTGCAGCCGAAAGGCTCGTTCCGAACTTGCGAATGGGAAGTTGCCCTTAGCCCGTGCATAGTGGGGGCCTAGAAAACAGACCGAAGAGACGTTCATGGACACTGCCAAGCTGAAGGAGTGGGTCGGCAACTCAACCGAGTCCCACGACGAGATAACCGCGTTCCCCGTCAAGGCGCTCTCCGCGACCCTGGACCGTGAAGACCCAGCACCGGTTCGCGGAGACGCACTCGCCCCTCTCTGGCATTGGCTGTACTTTTTGCCGTTGCACAGGCAGTCTGAGCTGGGCGTTGACGGCCATGCCAAGCGAGGCGGCTTCCTGCCGCCGGTGCCGCTTCCGCGACGCATGTGGGCCGGCGGGCGGTTGCGGTTTCATCAGCCCCTCCGCGTAGGTGAGACTGTATCGAAGAAGTCCACCATTCTGGACGTGAATGCCAAAACAGGGCGGACGGGGTCACTGGCCTTCGTCACCGTGGAGCACCAGTATTCCGGAGCGCGGGGCCTTGCGGTGACCGAAGAGCACGACATCGTCTACAGGGAAGAAGCCTCGCCAAATGCGACTGGTCCGGAGCCGGTTGCTGCGCGTACCGACGAAGACTGGTCTCGCGAAGTGGTGCCCGACCCAGTGCTGCTGTTCCGATTCTCCGCCCTGACCTTCAACGGTCACAGAATTCACTACGACCACCCGTATGTGACTGCTGTCGAGCATTACCCTGACCTCATTGTCCACGGCCCGTTGTTAGCCGTGCTGCTCCTCGACCTGGTGCGCAGGAACTTGCCTGACGCCACGGTTAGCAGCTTCTCCTTCAAGGGAGTTCGCCCCACCTTCGTGCCCCAGCGTTTTTACGTCTGCGGGAAGCGAAGCGGGGACGGGAAGTCTGTTGAACTGTGGATTCGCCACGAGGGCGGTGCGCTTGCGATGACTGCTACTGCCGAACTTAGCTAAACGAACGTACACGGAGACTATCGTGCTGAACAAAGTCGATGAACATCAAGAAATCCGCGAAGCTATCCGCGATTTGTGCGGTCAGTTCTCTTCGGAGTACTTCCGCAAGATTGACGAGGTGCGAGGCTACCCGGAGGAGTTCGTCAACGCACTGACGGCCGCCGGCTGGCTGGCAGCTCTGATTCCTGAGGAGTACGGTGGCTCCGGGCTGGGCCTGACGCAGGCGTCGGTCATCATGGAAGAAATCAACCGCGCCGGCGGTAATTCCGGCGCTTGCCACGGGCAGATGTACAACATGGGAACGCTGCTGCGCCATGGCTCGGCAGCGCAAAAGAAGGAATACCTTCCGAAGATTGCGAGCGGAGAGCTACGTCTGCAATCGATGGCGGTTACGGAGCCGACTACAGGCACCGACACGACAAAAATCAAGACCACCGCAGTGCGTAAAGGCGACAAGTATGTCGTGAACGGGCAGAAGGTCTGGATTTCGCGTGTCCAGCACTCCGACCTCATGATTCTGCTGGCACGGACCACGCCGCTGGCGGAGTGCAGGAAGAAGTCAGAAGGAATGTCCATCTTCCTCGTGGACCTGCGCGAAGCCATCGGTAAGGGTATGACGGTCCAGCCCATTATCAACATGGTCAACCACGAGACTAATGAGCTCTTCTTCGACAACCTGGAGATTCCGGCGGAGAACCTCATCGGCGAAGAGGGCAAGGGTTTCAAGTACATCCTGGATGGCCTGAACGCCGAACGTACGCTGATTGCAGCGGAGTGCATTGGAGACGGCTACTGGTTCATCGATAAGGTGACMAAGTACGTCAACGAGCGTGTGGTGTTCGGTCGCCCCATTGGCCAGAATCAAGGCGTGCAGTTCCCAATCGCCAAGGCCTTCGTGAACGTGGAGGCAGCAAGCCTAATGCGTTTCAAGGCTGCGAAGCTGTTCGACGAGCATCAGCCCTGCGGCGCGGAAGCTAACATGGCCAAGCTGTTGGCAGCGGATGCATCGTGGGAAGCCGCCAACGCCTGCTTGCAGTACCACGGTGGCTTTGGCTTCGCTGCAGAATACGATGTCGAGCGCAAGTTCCGTGAGACTCGTCTGTACCAGGTCGCCCCGATTTCCACGAACCTGATTCTCTCGTATGTTGGTGAGCACATCCTTGGGATGCCACGCTCATTCTGATTTTCTGGCCTTGTGACCTATGGTGACTGGCAATCGGTTGCGAGTCGCATCCTTAGGCCGGGTAATCGTAGGTCATGGGTTCATCGGTGTCCTCCTCACTTGGACCTCAGTTCGTGCCCCGTTTCGGAGCGAGAGGCGCAATGATGCGAGTTGCCCCCCTTGTGCAGGCCATGCAGTTCCTTGATGCCGGCATCAGGAAAATCTATTTCATCACGCGTCGCTTCGCGACGTAGATATGGCACCGATACGTAAGCTGCAGTATTAGCTGTCATAAAGAGCAGTGCAGCCTACGCAAAAAATATTAGCGGAAGCGATTTTGAAATCGCAATTTTCGCAAAATTGCATTGTCAGGAGACAAAGATGTTGCCTAAAGATGTGGCCCATATGGGGGCCGACGGGCGCTTGCTTGCTGCTCAAGAACCTATCCAAAGTCGCGTCAAAGGAATTATCGGTGCCTGCTCCGGAAACCTGGTCGAGTGGTATGATTTCTTTGTCTACGCTTATACCTCTATCTATTTCGCCTCGGCCTTCTTCCCTTCCGGAAATCAGTTGAGCCAACTGTTGGCAACTGCCGGCGTCTTCGCGGTGGGGTTCTTTATGCGGCCACTAGGCGGATGGATATTCGGTTGGATTGCGGATACCCGAGGTCGGAAAATATCGATGATTATCTCGGTCTTCATGATGTGCGCCGGCTCGCTGATGATATCCGTGTTACCAACCTATCAAACCATCGGCGTCGCTGCTCCCGTTCTCCTCGTTGTCGCCCGCTTGTTACAAGGCTTATCGGTCGGCGCGGAGTATGGTACCGGAGCGACTTACATCAGTGAGGCATCGGTCGCCGGTCGCCGAGGTTTCTTCGGGTCATTCCAGTACTTCACAATTGTTGCCGGACAATTGCTTGCGCTGTTGACGGTCACTGTTCTGCAGCATACTTTATCCCATACAGAACTAATGGAATGGGGTTGGCGGATACCCTTCTTCATGGGGGCTATGAGTTCAATTGTGGTTGTTTATCTCCGTAGAGCCATGACTGAAACGGTGTCCATGCAGGAGATGAAACGGAAGGATGCGGGCTCGATTTTTGGTTTGCTGCAACATAAGCGTGCAGTGCTGCTGGTTCTTGCATTCACTGCAGGTGGTTCGCTCTACTTCTACACGTTTACGACGTACATGCAGAAGTTTCTCGTCGTATCCGCTGGCATGAATCCAGAAACCGTTAGCATAATCATGACGGCGTCACTGGTATTATTTATGCTATGCCAACCAATTTTTGGGTTGCTGGCGGATAAAATCGGAATTAGGACCAATATGCTGCTATTTTCTGGCCTGGCGACGCTGCTAGTAGCTCCCATACTCTTCGCGCTGCACTCGGTAACGAACCCATATGCGGCATTTGGATTGGTAGTATCGGGTCTTTTGATTGCATCCTTCTACACGCCAATTGCAGGGATTGTAAAAGCTGACTTGTTCCCAGCGACGGTCCGTGCGCTCGGTGTTGGCTTGCCTTATGCCCTTGCAAATGCGACGTTTGGGGGAACTGCCGAGTACGCAGCTCTGTCGCTGCATTCGGCGCACATTGAATCGTATTTCTTCTTCTACGTTGCGGCACTTGCGGCAGTCACATTCATCGCCTCGACACTGATGTCAGACCTCGCCAAACACGGCTACCTAGACGGGTCCGGAAGGATTGAAGCGAATACCGGCTTCCGACGGCGAGGTCTATTGTGATGTTGCTCCGCAGGACCGCAGACCTGGCTGGGAGAGGTCTTGTGTGGCATAAAGCACTATCTTTGCCGAAGTTCCACCGGTTGCCGTCGTTGACCTGATGTACTTCGGGTATCGCTTACCATCCATGCGATTGGTGGAACTTTGCTCAGCAATTAGGGGGGAGGACGGGCGGCGCAGGAGCGCCGCCCGTTGTCTTTACGGCTGGGTGCGGTCGAGATGCCCGGTGTCAAGCGCGGGGTAGACCAGTTGTTGCATGACTTCTACGAGCTGTGCAGGTGCCGGGCGTTCCTGGCCGCCGGCATTGCGCCCGCGCCGAAGCGCCGGGGTGCCCCCTAGGATGGCGATGTGGGCGTTGCCGCGCGACGTGCCCCCGGCGAATGCCGCAAAAGTGTGCCGGAAACTGCAGAATGTGAGAGGGCGCTCGCCGAAGCCAAGTTCCTGTCGGACGTAGCGGGAAAACCAGCGGCTGAAGGCCATTGCACGGTAATCGGCGCGGTCCGTCGCTAGCTGGGGAAAAAGCGGGCCGCTGCCGCGCGCGGTGCGCTCGCCGGCGACATAGGCAGGGAGGCCCCACCGCAGCAAATGCGAATGGAGCGGGACATGCCGTACCCCGGCTAGTGAGGCAGTCGCGTCGTCGCGCCTGCGCTCACGAAAACGCAGGCACCACACCCCCTCGAGTTCGAGGACGTCGGACAGCTGGAGGCGGCAAAGTTCCGGCAAGCGCGCGCCGGTGTAGAGTCCTAACAGGGGCAGCCAGTATGCGGCGTCGCCCCAGGTCTTGACCTGACATTCTCGCTGTGTGTAGACGGGCGAAGCAAGCAGCGCATTGAGCTCCGCGATGGTGAATGCACGGGGGGGATTACGACGCGCCCACGATGCCGCGGGCCGCGCCTTGACGCTGCGTAACAGATTTTTGGCTGAGGTGTCAGATTGTCGGCGCATGGTTTCGCCAGGCCGTTGCGATGTCAGGTGGTACGAATTCGGTTGGTGTTCACGACGGCAGTCTTCTTCGTACGGGGGCGTCGGAGGGTGAGGCTCGAAATTATGCGCGAAGGCCTGGGCGCGGGGTGTAACGATAACAGGCTTCATCTCTAAATACTCCAATGTGGTAGGAGCTTTGTATAGCGAGGGCGGCCATCACCGCGCCCTGTCTAAAACGAATTTCCAGAAAAATTAAAAAGAACGTGAGCGCGTGCGACTTAAAATGAAGTCGCAAAGTTGGCGGCGCCGTGCCAATTGGTTGTTCCTGGCCAATTGCTTTGTCACAGATGCCTGCGGACTATGGCGGGGATGGGGACCTCGCGGCGCCTTGCGACTCTGGGCAGGGCTCAGGGGGCGAGGCGCTGCGCGGGGCGGCCGGGGGGGCTAGGCGCACCTACCACTCAGCAGGCGGCCGCGTTGTGCTGTCGCAACGCGACCTGCGACGGAGTGGTTGGCAGCCGGTCCGACGAGATATCACGGGCTGGCCGGGCGTCACATACAAACTTGGTTGCTTCTAGGAGTCAAAAAAGGACTCTTTCCAACTCCGCCACGCTTCATCAACCATCCTTGTTGGCCTCCGGCGTTTGGTGGAAGTCCGTTGTCTTGGGGAGCCCCTCGCGCCACCAGCATGGCGTCGGCGGACGAGCCGGCATCCGCCGTGGCGGATGACCAGGCGGCTGCGCAGGCTGATGGCGTGGCGGCAGTCTCGCTTTGCTCCGCCTGCTGCCCACGGGTGCCTCACCAAACGAGGTGGCCAATCGCTACAGTCAAAAGAAAGGGGGAGAAGGAATACCTGACAGGCTGCTGCCGTCTTGGGCTGTACTGGATGTTGGGCTTCTTGGACTTCTTCCGCAGCGCAGGCGTTTGCTCTGAGTTCGCGTGTTGAGAAGACTCAGTTGAACGGAAGCGCGCATCGCATCTTACAGACAAATTGACGATTGAAAGGTGCGCAGTGGTCTCCACCAAGCTGAGCATCGTCGTCTCGTAGGTGCTGGCCTATAGGTGCTCTGCCAAGCCCTGCCGAACGCCCTCGCCGTCGCATTTTGCCGGCCAGTCTGGGCGGGAAGCAGTGGACCATCCGACACTGCGAGCGTCGCTTTAGGCAGTCGAGCTTGGAGGTGGCTGACCAGGGTTTAAGTGCCGCCGTGGTCCGGCCGTACCGGGGCTTGCTGGTAGTTTCAGCGGTTTAACCGGTCGGGTCGTTCAGGGGGGCTCGAGGAATAGTCCACGTGGGCAGATGGCGCACGGGTTCAGTCAGGGACGGGAAGAGTGCACAGGAAAGATTCAAGAACATCGCTTCGCCGCCGAACGATGGCGTAGGAAAGTGAGGGGCCCGTTCAAGGGGGGAGGGCAGGCCCATCCGGCCGGCACCCGGAGTTGAATCCTTGATGAACTGCCGCGTTAGAGCGAAGCGCGTGACTGATTACCATCTTGGAAGGCTTGTAGTCGCTCCTAGGGGGAGAGTTGAACCTCATCGCGCAGCCGTGCCATGCGGCGAAGCTGTGTTGCACTCCGAGTTGCGAGCGCAAGATGCGCGAGCTAGGTATTGAAAAGGATTACGGCTACGGTTCCGGCCTGTTGCGATAAGGGCTGGCACCCGTGTCGAGTGGAACATTTCGCCGCAAAACACCCAAAAAGGTGGAAGGGTTTGCCATTTTGCGGGTGCTGTATTAAGCACGCTATGGCGAGGAAGGTGGAAGGTTTTGCCACCATCAAGGATTGATGGCGGCTCACGCATCACCGCCTGGCGCCCCGGTCAGAAGATGCCGTGCGCAATACCGAATGCGCTGGGTGCCGGCCATTCAGGATGGTTTGGTCCTGTAGACGCGCAACTGCTTTCCCTGCAAAGCATAGCCGTGCACGATGCCGCTCTCCTTGAAGGCCGCGAGGTGGCGTCGCACATGCCGATTGAAGTCCTTTTGCGCATAGGTGGAGCCCGCGGCTGCGTGCATCGCGTGCAGGTCAAATGGCAACAGGCAGGAATCGGCTTTAATAAAGCCATACAACCAGCTTGCGAGCCCGTCCTTCATGGCCAGGCGCTCACTGGCCTTCATAAACGTCAGGCTGCGCGTCAGTATCGGCATCAAATCCTCCGACAACCAGACAGACCAACACTCTTTGTTGAATGAGGCTTCGCTGACCAAACGAAAGTCGTGCATGACCGCGTGAGGGAACACTGCCCGAATGCGAGCGCGGCGCAATCTTAGGATGCAAGCCTGGAGTTTGGCAACGCTGTCACCGCTATCTGCCCAACCCAACTCGTCGCGGCAGAAGGGGCGGGCGACGAATTCGATGACATCACCGATGATTTTGCCTGAGCGATGGCGAAGAAGGGCCAGCAGTGTGCGCAGGTCGTCCTGGCGGAGTTCTTCACCTTGATATTCGATATGCGTGTTGCCATAGGTGCTCAGTTCGGTATACGTCGGATAGAGGGTGCGCGAACCCGAACCTGGGCGGAACAGGCTGCTCTTCAGCAAGAACGGTTCGAACGGCAAGCTGCCGCTGTAGAACTTCGGCAGGGTTAGCGCTGCGAGCGCAGCGCGTTCGGCGAAGCTCGGCTTCTTATCGTAAGCGAGGCCGATGCGTCCGAGGATGGCGGGGTCCAGGAGGTCGTTCATATCGGTAATAGCCCGCGGGTTGAGACAGAGTTGCTTGTCGCGGAATTGTTGTATGTGCGGAAATTGTCAAATGCCAGCGGCTTCGTGGGGAGACACTTTCCCGAGACGGAGCGCCGCGAGGGGCAGGAATTCGGTTCGCAAAGCAGGCAGCGGCGTTAGCGAAAGAAATCGGGGAACGTGCCCTCTTTCGCTCGCACTTCCTGCACGGCGCTCCCGCTATTTCGCATGGCCCTCATTGGCTCTCCGAAGGGCTCCGGGACGCGTTCGCACACAGGTGTTCAAGTCGGACGCCTGGGAAACGCAGCCTTTCCATCGCCTGAACGAGGACGGAGAATGGTAGGCGTTTTTCCCCGCCCTCGTTTCGCCCATAGTCGTTGTCCTTTGCCTTGCCCATCAGCGCATCGGTGACCGCTTGGCTGAGGCCGGATTCCTCGCAGAATGCGCGGAACGTGTGCCGGAAGCCGTGAAAGGTCAGGCGGGGGTCGTCGAGGCCAAGACCATCGAGGTAGCGGTTGAACCAGGCGCCAAAGGATTTGCCGTGGTTTCCCCATTTATCCGGGCGCAACGCCGGGAACAGGCGTTCCGTTGGGGCCGCCATCCGTCGCTGCTCCACGTAGTCCAGGAATCCCATCGCGAGGAGGTTCGCATGAAGGGGCACATAGCGCATGATGGAAGAAATACCCAGGCGCTTTTCGCGTTTTGCATCGTGCAAATGGGCGCACCAGACGCCCTCGCGCTGCACGATATCGCCGGGCCGCAGTGAGCAGAGGTCCTCCAGGCGCGCCCCAGTCATGTAACCCAAGTGTGGCAGCCAATAGGCGGCTTCGCCTGCGCCGGCAGGCGGACGAACTCCGTCGATGACGACGGGCGAGCGCAGCAGGCAGTTGAGCTCGCTCACGGTGTATGCATCGCGACGGCTTCGACGTCCTTTCAACACGGCTTTTTTGGAGTACTTGGTGCCTTGGAACGGATTCGATGGCAGCGAGCACTGGTGTGCACGGATAGCATGACCGAGCACGCCGGAGAGGATGGACAGGTTCTTGTTGATGGTCGCCAGCGAGACGGTTTCCGCGCAACGGCGCTTGTACGTTTCAATGTCGTCGAACGTGATTTGTGCCGCCAGTGCCTTCCCGGTGAGCTTCTTGAAGTACTCGACCAGGCTCCTTGCCGCGGCAACCGACCGCGCCGACGGCGCCTGGCCTTCGCACCAGGAGTCGAAGGCTGCCTCCCACGTATCGGCCGGCGAGATTAGCGGCCACAGCGGAGGCGTCTCGTGGCCGTCGCCAGCAAGTCGCGCAAGTTCTTCGTCCAAGGTCTCGACTTCGTTCTTTAGTAGCGCCGCGCGGAACGTTTTGTAGGTCGGACTGGCGGGGTCGAAATGCAGCTTTTCTGCGCTGAGGATATCGCGGGCCAGGTCATCCACATAGGCATCGTCGCGCGTGGCGCGGGCGAGGCCGCTTTGTGTCCTGGCGAGGGTGGCGAGAGCACGACGCTCGTCGAGTTCGGCGGGGCTGATGCCCAGGCGCTGCTCCTCCTCACTGGCAAGCGCATGGGCGCGGTAACGCTCGACGACGCGTTCAATCAACGCTGGCGTCAGTTCCTGGCGCTCTGTCGTTGTGTTGGCGAGCGCGCAGGTGCGGTAACGCGCGAACAGGCTTTCCACTTGCTCGAGCGTGAGGGCGTCGACGTCGATATCAATGTCGATATCGGACAGCCATTCGCCCGACGCTGCGCCACGGACGTGGTTCCGGCAATCAGCGGCGGTCTGGCCAAGAAGCGTGGCGTGAGCCTGCTGAAGGGTTTGGTTGAATGCGCGCGTGGCCTCCCGCAGCCGGGTGACGGCCGTCTTGCGGCAGGGTGTCTTCAGGCTAATCCAGATTTCGTGGCGTTGCAGGATAGGGCGGAGTTCTGCCGGAATGGCACGGCGAAAGTACAGGTTGCGCGAGTTCTTGCGCGTAGCGAGATAAGGGTGCGACATGGTGACTCCGAGACGGTTGATGTAACAGCCTCGTGTAGCACCCAGGCGTTCAAATCCTTTAATTTAGGCCGGGCTTAGGTAAGAATCGTTTTAGGCCGGTCGGGAGCGTTTCAGGGGGAGCCCGCTTGAGCGTATCCGACTTCTGTGCCGCAGGGATGCCCACCGCGGCGGGAGACTTGTCGCGTCCTGCGATGGCGGCCGTGGTCGGGTTTAACCGGTGGCGCCGGGCCTGCTGCGCACTTCGCTGCGTTCGAGCGACCTGATGGCCGGGGGGCTTTCGCTTGCCAAGGGCATTGACCAAGCCAGCCAAATCCGGTCGATGGCGGTGGAGCACATCTCAAGTCAAGCCGGGCATCGGGGCCGGGTTCACGTAGAGGTGTGCCATCTCCACGCCATCAAAGCGCAGCTTGGCGATGGCGGCGGCGAGCACTGGGATGGACAGCCGTTTTTCACCGTTTTCGTTACGACCGTAGTCCGCATCGGGGGCTCGGCCCATCAGGGCCTCTGCGATGTCGCCGCTAATCCCTGATTCTTCACAGGCCGCGCGGAAGGTGTGACGGAAGCTGTGAAATGTCAGGCGGGGGTCGTCCAGGCCGAGTGCGTCGAGGTACCGGTTGTACCAGCCGCCGAAAATCTTGCCGTGGAGCCCCCATTTATCCGCACGCAAGGCGGGAAACAGGCGACCCGAGGGCCCGAGCGCGCGTAGCTGCTGCACGTACGACAGGAACCCCAGGGCCGCGTGCAGCGGCACATGGCGTTTGATGTCGGGCAGGCCCAGGCGTTTTTCGCGTTTTGCGTCGTGCAGATGCGCGCACCAGACGCCCTCTCGTTGCACGATGTCGCAAGGTCGCAGCGAGCACAGGTCTTCGAGTCTCGCCCCCGTCATCAATCCGAGTAGCGGCAGCCAGTATGCCGCTTCCGCCGCGCCCGCCTGGGGGCGCAGGCCGGTGGTGAACACCGGGGAGTGCAACAACAGGGTTAGCTCTTCCGGTGAATATGCGTCGCGGCGGTGTGCCCGGCCCTTGGTGACTGCCTTTTTTGCGTATTTGCCGCCCGCAAAGGGATTGGTGGTCAGGCTACCCAGATGCGCGCGGATGGCGCTGCCCAGGATGCCCGACAGCGTGGACAGATTCTTGTTGATAGTGGCCAGGGAGAGCTCAAGTTCCTCCTGGCAGTGCCGCTTGTAGTGCTCGACGTCGGCGAAGGTGATATGCGTTACTGGCTTGTCGCCCGTGAGGGTGATGAAGCGGGCCACTTCGCTGGCGGCCGCCGCGAAGGTTCTGTCGGCGGGGGCGCGCAGCTGATGCCAGGATGCCAACACGGTGGGCCAGGTATCCTCGGGCCCGGCTGGGGGGAGTCTCGGTGGCGCCGGCGCTGCCTGGGTCGCTATCGCGTCGAGGCGTGTCTCCCATGCGGCCAGATTAGGGTCAAGCCATCGCTCTGCGTCGGGCCATGGCTGAGGCGGGGGCGCCGCGCTGCGGGGCTGACGTAGGCCGCTTTCCGGGCCGGGTGTCCAGCTACCCGTGAGCCCGCCCCCGAGCCGGCGTCGCGCCTGTTCCAGCGTTTCTTCAAACCACATGGCTGCCCTCGGCAGCCGTGTCAGCGCAGTGCGCCGGCAAGGTGTCGCCAGACTTATCCAGATTTCGCGGGGCAGGATGGCGTGCAAATCGCTGGGTACCGCTCGCCGGAAGTAGAGCTGGCGCGTCGTCTTGCGGGTGGTGAGGTAGGGGTGTGCCATGCTGCCTCCGAGACGAAAATGTAGCAGTCTCATGTAGCAGCCGCAGCCGGGAAAGCCAGCGCTGGCGCGGGTTTGCCAGGCGAGTAGGCGATTTAGCCGACCCGTAAGCGTTTCAGGGGTACGCCTTCGGTAGAAGCGCCCAACCTGCTATGGCGGAGGGCGCTTCGTTCTCCTGGAAGCCGCACCATAGCACGCGTGGCGGGGAGACTGCAAGGGCAGCATAGATAGTGGGCGTCGGGCCTGCCCCACCGATGTGGCAGCGCTTTGTAGCATTGCCTGCGGCATCGCCATTCAAGTCACCGAAAGACATCGTCGATGCTGCCAAAGCAAAACCAGGAAAGCTCTCCCATGGTTCGGGCGGCATTGGCGCATCGGCTCACTTGGCAGGTGAACTGTTCAAGTCCATTGCCGGCATCGACGTCATCCACATGCCCTACAAAGGTAGTGGCCCAGCCATCTCTGATGTCATGGCCGGACAGCTCTCATATCTGTTCGACACCGGGGCCGTCCCATATATCCGACGTGGAAAAGTCCGCGCTATCGCGGTCGCTGCGGAGAGGCGTCTTCGGTTGTTCCCCGAGGTCCCGATCTTCACCGAACACGGCATCAAGGGTATGCAGATGAGCGCGTGGTATGGCCTCGCGGCACCATCGCTTACTGCCCGGGCGACGATAAAGAAAGCGAACTGACTCAGGTCCAGTCGGTCAGCGCCAGAACGTCGGCGCCCCTGTCGAGAATCGCGGCCCGCTGCAGCAAGTCGCCAGGTTCACAGAGCGCAACACAAGTGCCGGCCAGGGTCATCCTTGCCTGAGCAGTTGCGCGCAGGCTTGCCGCTTCCTGGCGCAGGGCCTTGATGCCGGCCGAGACGGTCCAGCGAGTCCTTCTCCCACTGCCAGCGCCGGGTAGCGACGCGTCGTTCGTGGCCATGGGAGAAGCGAGAGCTTGATGCATATTGACCTTCAAATATTGCTATGCCTCGTTCTGCTTGGCGGTATCTAGCGAACGGGCGTTCTTTTTAGTTTTGGCAAACATGCCGGAGTCTGGCTCGCCAGTAGCGGCGATGAATTCGCCGATGCTACTGCGGTAACCGCTCGCGTATTTAACGGGACCTTGATGACAATTTGGAGTCAGGCGAGTGCCGAAAAAGACGGATATCAGTGGGGCGCGGGTTAACCTTAGCGCTGTGTCATGACAACTTGCCCGCCACCTGCCATGCCATGGGTGGTGAGGGTCACAATGGTCAAGAGATGAGCAGGAAAAATCCGTTTAATTCGCGGATTAGGAACTCTCAATTCTGCATGGGCTGGCGATATAGTCCTGCTGCCACCCGTGCCACCGGTTTCCGGCGACGCGGGTATTTTTGTGGCGAACGTGCACTGGATTTTCTTCTGGCAAGAAGCGCCTACAGGGRCAGTAAGCGAGGCAAGGGCCTTCACGCGTCAGGCCATGCCTACCTGAGCTCGCAGTACATGCATAGCGCTGAGCTTTGCGCAGCATTACTGAATTCCCGTGAGGCTTGGACTTCAGGCGGCGCTTTATCAAACGGGATGTGGCAGAAACCCCAGCGCGCGAAATAGGAGGGGGCCGATGCGGACAAGAGAAAAGCATGTCGGACTTCGGTGCCGCGGGCGCGCACGAGAAGTTTTTCTACGAGGCGGCTCGCGACGCCTCTATCTCGATAGCCGGACTCCACTGCCACGGACCGGATGACAATTGAGTGTCCACGGCGCTCCGCTGCAGCACAGCCAACGATACGACCGTCACAAAGCGCAATCTGGAAGCTGTCGAGAATCTCCGTTACGTCCTCCGTGGCTAGGCCGCATTTTGCCAGCAACGAAGTCATCGGCTCGATGTCGGCTTGGGACGCCGAACGGAGATAGACGTGGGTAAGCATGAAACAGTCTCCGGTCAGTGCTCGATGAGGCTGCCGGGCAGCTCTGGCACTTTGTTGATGCCGCGCGTCAGCACCCACTGCTGATACGATGCAACTAGTTGCGGGATGCTACCAGCTTGAACGTTCTCGTGACAAGCCCGAGGTAACTCCAATTTGTATCACTGTGTGATGTATGTGTTATCGGCGCGCGCAGGCAGGAATTTGGCAGAATTGCCGCTCTCCTGGAAGCCGCGCATCGGCACGGGCCAAGCCGAATCGCAATGGCTGGCGGGAGACCCGTATCGCGACAATGCTGACATGCTGCCGCGGCACCTTCAAGTGCCGCCATCGCGCCGCTTGTTGCCGGTCAGCATGGCGGCGATGAGATTCTCCTTGTGAGCCATGCTCATCGCGACGGCGGCAATGAGGTGTATGACGATCAGCACCATCAGGGCGTCCGCCAGCAACTCGTGCACGTCCTTCGGTCCATCCTCGCCCCAGAAGGCGTCCAGCCTCGACATCCAGCCCGTCACGGCGAGCGCGATGATGATGGCCCACATGGTGATCATCATCATCGCGCCGAGCGGGGTGTGGCTCAGATACCGGGGCGGGCGGTGTGCAATCAGTGCCTTGAGGTAGGCCAGCAGGCGGGAGGGCGTGGGCAGCCACGCGGAAAACCTGGCAGGCTCGCTGCC
This sequence comes from Cupriavidus sp. 01L45, assembly GCF_056399885.1. NCBI lineage: Bacteria > Pseudomonadati > Pseudomonadota > Betaproteobacteria > Burkholderiales > Burkholderiaceae > Cupriavidus > Cupriavidus sp. 01L45. Next base: position 49,288 of record NZ_JBFTSG010000038.1, read on the forward strand.
GATGAAACCCCACAGGATCCGGAACAGGACCAGCCCGGCGGCAACATAGCCCACGGCGCGGTGCGACGGGCCGCCGGAGTCCTCGACCAGGTCCCGCAGCACAAGCGCGGCCACGCTCCAGTGCGTCAGGCGCACGGCAATATCCCAAACGCGAATCGACGCAGCGCCGGTCATCATGGCGTGCACGTCTGAGACTGCCGTTACTTCTCGATTTCAGATTTCACGACATCGAGGGTCTTGGTGTCATAGTAGATCTCGGCCTTCTTGCCTTCCTTCGTCGTGCCGTAGATCTCGTAGCAGTTTCCGTCCACCTTGAACTTTTTGATGGTGTAGCCCTGGGCTTCGATCCTGGCCCTGGCGTCGGCTTCTTTCATCCATTCGGCCTTGGGATGGGCGACGCACTTGGCACCAGCGATTGCTCCCGTTGAGAACACGCCAGCGAGCAGGAACAGGCAAATACGCTGCATGGAAGACCTCCGCTTAGTCATATGTGACTGCGAAGCATAGACAAGCAGGTAACGATTCGCAATACGGATTTGCCCCTGCCGCCGCGCGGGCAGCGTATCGGTTTCAGGGGGACTGATCGGCTTGCGCTAGAATGGCTAATGCAGGCCAGGATGGCGCGGCGCCATTCCGGCGTGCGCGGCACATGGCGCATGTGCGTGCAAGCACCGATGTGGTGCGCCGGCGCCGGCCAGGCAACGCCGCAGTAGCCCAAGTTTCCCGCAGCGCTTCGCCTGCCCCATTTTTGAATTCACATGCAGCTCGACGATACCAACCCGCAAAACTCCTTCCTGAACACAACGCGCAAAGAGCGCAAGCGTGTGCAGGTGTACCTGGTCAGCGGCATCCGGCTCGTCGGCTCGATCGAGTCATTCGACGCCTTCGTGGTGATGCTGAGCACACCTGGCGGCATGCAGACCATCTACAAGCGAGCCATATCGACCATCCAGCTGGACACCGGCACGCGGCCGCCAGGCGGCGGTGGCGGTGGCGGCGCGCGTGCGCCAGGCAGCGGGCCGCGCATGCCGGGCGTTGGTCCGCGCACGCCACGCGTGACGTCCGACGGCAATACCCAGGCGCCCCTTGTGGTGACGCGGAAGCGTCGCTCCATGGCGCCCGGCGGCACAAACGAATAGGGTTGCCACGCTGCCGCGAAGTCCGTTTTTGCCGGATGCGTTGTTGATCGCCGCGAATTGCTGCGTCAGATAGCTGCGGGTCGAGTTCGTCCTCGCCATGATCGGATCGAGTGGCTCGAACCCGATCCGACAGCGATGATTCGCCTGGCTCATCCGGCAGCACGTGCTGGCGATGGTCACATCCCGGCCTCTTCACGCTCTTCACGATCTTCCCGGGCGACTCGCTCGCAATCGTCAGTTCGTCAGCGCCCCGGCGGGATTGCCGGGGCCTGGTCAAACTGTGGAACCGCCCTCCGTCAGTTGCCGATGCCGAGCAACTCCACTTCAAAGTTCAGCGTGGCATTCGGCGGGATCGTCCCCGGCACGCCGCGCGCGCCATAGGCGGTCGGGCCCGGGCAGACCAGCTTGGCCTTGCCGCCGACCTGCATCTTCTGCACGCCTTCGGTCCAGCAGGGGATGACGCGGTTCAGCGGGAACGAGATCGGCTGGCCGCGCTTGTACGAGCTATCGAACTCGGTGCCGTCGGTCAGCGTGCCGCGGTAGTGCACCTTTACCGTGTCCGACGCCTTCGGCGTGGCGCCGGTGCCCTTGACGATTTGCTCGATGGACATGCCGGACGGCAGGGTTTCCACGGCCGGAGCGGCTGCGTGGGCGACGGAGGCCATTCCCAGGGCGGCAAGTAGCAGGGCAATTTTCTTCATGTGTCAGTTTGCAGAGTGGTGGGGGTGAAGTCCGGGCCGGCAAGGCCGGCCGGAAACCACCATCTTAAACCGGGATGACCATCGCAAGCCGCAACCGGGCTGAACCCAGGGGGCCGGGCGCGATGGCGCCAGCGCCGCCAGACGCCGTTGCGAAGCATGGACTCCCCGATGGCCAGACTCAACCGGGCAATGCGCCGGAGGCACCGGCATATCCGGTTGAACAGGGGCCGCCTCCGGCCTCCGCGGCTTGGCGGAGCCTGTACGCATCAAGGCATCACGGGCGGGCGGTAAGGCAGCGTCGAAGCAAATGCCCAGAGCATGAACAGCACAAGCGGCGTGTGAACCAGCAGCTGGGTGAAGGTAAAGCCCACCACGTCCTTGGCCCGGATCCCCAGCACGCCGAGCAGCGGCAGCATCCAGAACGGGTTGATCAGGTTGGGCAGCGCCTCCGCGGCGTTATACACCTGCACCGCCCAGCCCAGGTGGACCTGCAGCGCGTTTGCCGCCTGCATCACGTAGGGCGCTTCGATAACCCATTTGCCACCGCCCGACGGCACGAAGAAGCCGAGCACGGCGGAGTACGCGCCCATGACGGCGGAAAACGATTCCCTGGTGGCGACCGAGACAAAGGCCGACGCCAGGTGGTGCGAAAGGGTAGTGCCGTCTATGCCGGCAGCCTTGGTAAGGATGAATGCGATGCCGCCATACAGCGGAAACTGGATCAGCACGCCGGCGGTGGAGGGCACCGATTTGGCCACGGCGCGCAGGAAGCGCTTGGGCCGCCAGTTCAACAGCATTCCCAGCATGAGGAACAGGAAGTTGTAGGTGTTGAGATTGGAGATGGCGAGGACAGGATCCTTGGTGGTGAACTCGCGGACCAGCCATCCCGCGCCCAGCGCCACGATCAGCAAGGTCAGCAAGGGGCTGTACTCCAGCCATTCGCCGGGACGCGTGGGACGGCCGATGCCATCGCCGGCGTCATCGAGATCTACGCCCATGTCCTGCGCGGTGCGCGCGCGGTCTCCCGCCGGTGCGGAGAAATATGCCACCAGCAATGACGCAACGATCAGCACCGCCGTCATCGCCATCGACTGCCACAGGAAGATGGTCTGGGAGAAAGGGATCACGCCGGTGATATCGAGCAGGGATTTGGGCAGGCTGGCGGGATTGGCCTGCAACTGCGCGGCGGAAGAACTCAGGCCCAGCGCCCAGGTGGCCCCCATCCCCAGGTAGGCCGCCGCGCTGGCCGCGCGGTAGTCCACGCGCAGTCCGCTGCGCCTTGCGATGGCCCGCACCAGCAGTCCGCTTAGGATCAGGCTGATGGCCCAGTTGAGCAGGGAAGTCAGCAGGCTCACCAGCGCGACGAAGGCGATGGCGCCCCGCGCCGTCCTGGGCAGGGCGGCGAGCCGCCGGATCAGCAGCGAAGCAGGCGGCGAAGCCGCCACCACATACCCGGAGATGGCCACCACCGCCATCTGCATGGTGAACGGGATCAGGCTCCAGAAGCCGTCGCCAAATGCTTGCGCCACGCTTTGCGCCGGCGCGCCGGCCGCCATTGCGCCGATTGCCACGACGATCACCGCGATGGCGGCAAAGATATAGGAATCGGGGAACCAGCGCTCGGACCAGTCGGTGACCTTGACGGCCAGCCGTTCGAGTCCGCCGCGGCCTGGATGGTCCGCCGCGTCCAGCGATAGGGGGGTGCTTTTCATTGCTGTCTCCTTACATTGACATGGCTTCTGCGCTCGGCGTGGCGCCTTGCGAGCCCTTGAATCCTTCATAGGCCATGACGGCCGCCGCGAGATCTTCCAGCGCGGTGCCGACAGCCTTGAAGACGGTGATTTCCGCGTCGTCCACGCGGCCGGGATGGCGCCGCTGGCACAAGTCCGCGAGCGTGGCCCGGATGTCGGCCGCGTCGAGCACGCCGGCCTCGATCGGGTGCAGCAGGTCGCCGGCCTTGAGCACGGCCTCGCCCGTGTCGACGAAGACGGAAGCCGCATCGAAGCAACCGTCATCGGCCTCGCGCATGGCTGGCGTGAAGCCGCCGATCAGGTCCAGGTGGGTGCCGGGCCTGAGGAACGCGCGATGCACGAGGGGCGCGGTGGAGAGCGTGGCTGCGGTCACGATGTCTGCGTCTTCGCAGGCGGCGGCGATCGTCGGGACAAAGCGCGCGTCGAAGCCGTCGGCCTGCAGCCGTGCCACCAGCGCTTCGCCTTGCGGCGCATGAATGTCCCAGACGGCAACGCGCCCGATTGGCCTGACGGCGCGATAGGCATGGGGCAGCAGGCTGGCGACCCGGCCCGAGCCGAGCACCAGCATCGACGACGCATCCTTGCGGCTCAGGTACGAGGCCGCCATCGCCGACGCGGCGGCGGTGCGCCTGGACGTGATCTCGTTGCCGTCGATCATGGCCAGCGGCTTGCCGGTGCGCGCGTCGTGCAGCAGGTAGGTCGAGTACAAGCCCGGCAGGCCTTTCGCCGTGTTGCCGGGGTAGATCGTCACGGTCTTCACGCCAAGGTAGGCGCCGCCCCGCCAGGAGGGCATCAGCAGCATGGTTCCGTCCGCATCAATGGCATGGCTGTGGCGCTGCGGGACTTCGCAGCCCCGGATAAACGCCGCGCGCAGCGCGGGCACGAGATTCTCGAACGGCAGCAGGGCACGGGTGGTGTCGGAGTCCAGTATCAACATAGTGGCTTGGGTGGGGGTTGGAATAAGGCAGGCGCCGGCAATCGCGATCACGCATTCAGCACGATGTCGCTGGCCGGAACGGCCTGGCACGCCAGGCACACGCCGGCATCGTCGGGATCCTCGCCGTGCAGGTGCCGGATGCGGCCCGACACGATGGGTACCGCGCAGCTTTCGCACTGGCCGACCCGGCACCCGCTGGGCAATGCCAGGCCGAGTCTTTCGGCGAAGCCCAGCAAAGGCCCGTCCGCCGAGCGCCAGGTGCTGGACATGCCGGACCTGGCGAACACCACGTTGAACTGCTGGCCGGTCCCGGCCACCGTCCGTTCGGGGGAGCGGAACACTTCCCGGAGGATGTCGGAGCGGGGCACGCCGCGGGCAGCCAGCGCATCGGCGAAAGCGCTCATCATCGGCGCGGGGCCGCACATATAGACCAGGGGACGCTGGGCAAGCAGGCGTGCCGGGACATGGTCGGCGCTGACGCGTCCGGCTATGTCGTAGTCGACCCCGGGCACGTCGCATTCCGCCGGACGGTCGTAGAAGTCGACGACTTCCAGCCCCCGGAGGGTTTGCCGTAGTGCCCGGATGCGTGACCGGAATGCATGGGCAAGGCCATTCTGGTTCGCGTAAAGGAGCAGGATCTTCGGCGGATCGGCGAGGCTGGCCAGCGATTCGAGCAGGCAGACGAACGGCGTGATGCCGATCCCGCCGGCCAGCAGCACCAGCGGCCGCCGGGTATGCAGCGGCATGACAAAGGTGCCGGACGGCGCCCGCAGCCAGACCGTATCGCCGGCCGCAAGGCACAGGTTGATATGCGAGGAGGCGCGCCCGAATACAGTCTCGCCGGTTTCCGACACGCCCACCGCGCGGCGCACGGAGATGGAGTAGCCGCGCCGGTCCGGCACGAGGGCCGGGCCGGTGAGCGAATACGAGCGCACGATCTCCTCGCCGGCGGGCGGCATCGTCAGCCTGATCGTCACATGCTGGCCGGGCTGGAAGTCCGGCAGGCCGCCGCCATCGGCGGGTTCCAGAAATACCGACGTGACCTCGCGGGCTTCCTTCACCAGGCTGGCGACGCGGAAGGCGCGATATCCGTCCCACCTGCGCCGCCCCACATCGACGCCGGGATCGCGCTCCACGTTGCAGCGGTAGCCGCGCAGCGGCACGGAGCCGCTGACGGGGTCGATGCTGTCAGCGGCGATCAGGCCGTTGTAGTTGCTGTTGCCCTGTCCCGAGACAGCCAGCGCGGGTTGCGCAAGCGCGTCGCAGCGCTGCCACCAGCCAAACTCGCCGACCACCACGCGCGGATGCAGGCCTTCCCTGACCTTGGCGATAAACCTTGCGCTGCCGACGGCTGTGCTCACCCGGATCGCATCGCCGCTGACTATGCCGCGCGCGGCCGCCAGCGCGGCAGGGATCTCCGCTTCGGGCTGGAGCGCACGGCGCCTGAGCGAGGGCAGGCCGCGATGCTGGCTGTGGCAGTAGTAGCCGCTCTTGGCCGAGGTCAGCACGAACGGGAAGGCGTCGCCCGAAGCGTCCTCGGCATCCATAGGAGACTGGTCCGGGCGTGGCAAGGGCGGATAGCCGTGGCGCAGGAGCTGCTCGGCATATAGCTCCACCAGCCCGGTCGGCGTATTGAAGGCACGATCGCGTGGCCTGCGCGCATACTTGCGCTCCACGTCGGCGACCGGCACGCGGATGCCTTCCGGCTGCTCGCGCAACTTGCCCACCGTCAGGCCGCAAGGGGCCAGCATATGATTCCACCCCGCTTCCAGGCTGCCACCGAAGAAGGCCTCCGACATGCCCAGCCGCACAGCCAGGTCGAACACGATGTCGTTGTCCGCGCGCGATTCGCCGCGCGGCGACACCATGCGCTGGCGCAACTGCACCAGTTGTTCGGCCTCGGCGGAGATCTCGAAGCCGATGCGCAGGCCTTCTCGCTCCCATGGTGTGTTGACCGGCAGCAAGACATCGGCGTAGCGGGCGCTGGGTGTCTCAAACAGGTCGCAATGTACGTAGAAGTCCAGGCTGCGCAGGGCGCGCGCGCCGTCTTCCACGTCGGCCTGCGACAGCAGGGGATTGGTGCCAAAGGCAACCAGGGTGCGCACGGCGTAAGGTTGCGCGTGCAGGATGGCCCGATACAAGTCGCGCGCCGTGACCCATCCTTGCGCGGGCGGGCCGAGCGGCCTCGCCTCATAGCCCAGCGCCTTGCATTTTTGCTCCGGCGGCAAGAGGCCGAAGCTGCTGACGGGGTTGTACGGCGGCTTTTGATAAATGCGATTGCCGCCCTGCTTGTCGAAGCTGCCTGTCAAGGCGTAGAGGCAGGCAATCGCCCGGTCCGTCTGGGTCGCATTGTCATGCTGGCCGACGCCGGACCACGCGTGATAGGCCACGCGCTCAGCCGCGCCGAACAGGCTGGCTGCATGGCGGATCTCCGCCTCCGCCACCCAGGTGAGTGCCGCGGCAACGTCCGCCGGATAGCGGGCGCATTCGCTTGCATACAGGTCGAAGGCGGGCCGGCAGGCGAGGGTGGGGGGACCCGGCCGGTTGGCATTGCCCACTTCGAACGTCCCCCGCAGCGCGACCTGCTCGAAATCCCGCCCGGCCAGCGCCGATGACGGCCGGACTTGTCCGGCGCAGGCATCCCATACCAGGCAGGCCTCGCCATCGGCGAGCCCCACGTCGCGGCCCCGCAGCAAGCGCCCGTTGTCGTTGCGGACCAGCAAGGGGCCGTTGGTCCATTGACGCACGAAGGCGAGATCGAACGCATTCGCCTCGATCAGCAGGTTGGCGATTGCCATGGCGAGCACGGCATCCGTCCCCGGCCGCACGCGCAGCCATTGCTCCGCCTGGCCGGCCAGCGCCGTTTCCCTGGGGTCCACCACCAGCAGCTTGGCGCCGGCGGCCCTGCCGGCGCCAATCGCCTCGGCCTGCGCCAGCCAGGTGTTGGTCGGGTTATGGCCCCACAGCACGATGAGGTTGGCATTGCGGTAGTCCGCGGTCGGCATGCCGCAGCCGAAGGTGAAAGCGTGCGCGTAGTCCTTGTGCCAGTTGCAGATTTCCGTGGCGTAACAGGTGTTGGGGCTGCCGAATAGCCGGATAAACCGCTCGATCCAGTCGATGCTGTCGGACAGCGGCGTGCCGCTCGGCGTGGTGACGGCAAACGCAACCGACTCGGCGCCGCCGTCGCGCCGGGCCTGGAGCATCCGCCGCGCCACTTCGGACAGGGCCTCTTCCCACGAAATGCGTTGCCAGCCGGGATCCGCATCGGTCTTGGGGTTGGTCCGCCGCATCGGATAAAGGAGGCGGTCCGCGCTGTGGACCAGTTCCGGCGCCGATTTGCCCTTCATGCACATCGCCTTGCCCGTGGGGTGCGAGGTGTCGGGGCGGACTTCGATCAGCGCATCATTCGCCACCACGTTCACCGTGCCGCATCGTGAGCGGCACAACGTGCAGTAGCCGCGTTTGTCTTCCTTTGTCATGAGTGTCACCGCATCTTGTCTCCTGACCGGATGCTAGCTAGCATGTGGAGGTATTTCTAATTCATAATTTCGACACAGTAATATCGTAAAAATCGATGATCCCGACTTTGAAGCAAATGCAGCATTTCGTGGCCATCGCGGAGACCGGGCAGGTGTCGCGTGCCGCACTTCGCTGCCATGTGTCGCAGTCGTCGATGACGGCATCCCTGAAGGCGCTGGAGGAAGCGGTGGGCGCACAGTTGTTCACGCGCCATGCTGGCGGCGTCCGCCTGACCGACGCCGGCACGCGCTTTCTCCGGCATGCCCAGCAGATCGAGGATGCGGTGCTGGACGCGGTGGAAGCCGTGAGCGTGGCCCCGGTGGAGATCGCCGGCACGGTGCGCGTGGGTGTGACAGAGACCATCACGGCCTATGTGCTGCCCGGCTTGCTGGCGTCGATCGAGCGAAAGTTCCCCGGGCTCCGGCTGGAAGTGCTCGAGCGGGAGCGGCATGACATCGAACGCGGCGTCCTGGCCGGCGAGATCGATATTGCCTTGCTGCTGGTCTCGAACCTGCCCGGTCTCGACCACGTCGCTTGCGAAACGCTGCTGCGCTCGCCGCGGCAGCTATGGGGCCATCCCGAGCATCCGCTGATGATGGCGGACCGCATCGGCCTGGCGGACGTGGCACGGCACGACTACATCCTGCTCGACATGGACGAGCATATCGCCACCGTCGGCAAGTACTGGGGGCAATATGGCCTGGCACCGCAGGTGCGCTACCAGAGCTGCTCGATCGAGGCGGTGCGCAGCCTGGTCGCGGCCGGGCGCGGCATCGCTATCCTGTCCGATCTGGTTTACCGGCCTTGGTCGCTCGAAGGGCAGCGGATCGTGCGGCGCGCGATTGCCGACAAGGTACCGTCGATGGATGTTGGCCTGGTATGGAAACGCGAGCCCGCCACGCCAGGTAATGTGGTGGCGCTGGCCGACTACCTGCGCAGTGCGTTGAAGGGCAGGGACAAGGCGCGTGCCTGAGGGAGACGGGCAAGAGATCCGATTGATCTGCCCACCCGCGCGGGGCGCATTGCATTTTGTACATCGGAAAGCCGGACGCTGGCAAGCCTCCACAAGGCTGTTGTGCGTTGTGCGCCGACGGTCATGCGGCGCCAGTGGCACCCGGCGGCAAACTTGGCTAGAGTGGGAACCTCGTACAGCTTGCATCATGCATGAGGACATCAATGGAAGCACAGCGCCTGCAGTTCCCGGGAAGTGACGGCCAGCAACTCTCCGCGCGGCTGGACTTGCCCGTTGGCCCGGTCCGGACCTTTGCCTTGTTCGCCCATTGCTTCACATGCGGCAAGGACGTGCTGGCGGCAACGCGCATCGCGCAGGCGCTGACCGCACACGGCATCGCTGTCCTACGCTTCGATTTCACCGGTCTTGGCGGCAGCGGCGGCGACTTCGCCAATACCAATTTCTCGTCCAATGTGGCCGACTTGCTGGCGGCGGCGGACTATCTCCGGCAACATCACCGCGCGCCAGCCCTGCTGATCGGCCATAGCCTGGGCGGCGCGGCCATTCTCAGCGCCGCGCTCGGCATCCCCGAGGCCAAGGCGGTTGTCACCATTGCCGCGCCAAGCGATCCCAGCCATGTCGTCGGCCTGTTCAAGGACCAGGCTGCGCGCATCGAAGCCGACGGCGAGGCCGAGGTCAGTCTTGCCGGGCGCCCGTTCAGGATCAAGCGGCAGTTCATCGAGGATGTGGCGGAGCAGAGACTGCTCGACGGCGTGGCCAGGCTGCGCAAGGCCTTGCTGGTCATGCACGCGCCGCAGGACGATACGGTTGGCATCGACAACGCCACACAGATCTTCATCGCCGCGAAGCATCCCAAGAGCTTTGTCTCCCTGGATCGCGCCGATCACCTGCTGACGCGCAAGGAAGATGCCGTCTACGTGGCCAACACGATTGCCGCATGGAGCCAGCGCTACCTCGATATCAATGTGGAAGAGGTGCCGGCCGCCGTGGCGGAAGAGGGGCTGGTGCGCGTGGAGGAAAACCACGCCGGCAAGTACCAGCAGCGTATCACCGCCGGGCCGCATCACCTGCTTGCCGACGAGCCGGTTTCTTTCGGCGGGCTCAATGGCGGGCCGGCGCCTTACGACCTGCTGCTGGCCGCGCTTGGTGCGTGCACGGCCATGACGATGCGCATGTATGCGGAGCGCAAGGGCTTCCCGCTCGAACATGTGGCCGTGTCCCTGCGCCACGAGAAGATCCACGCGGCCGATTGCGCGGAGTGCTCGACCACCGAAGGCAAGATCGACTGGATCGAACGGGAGATCACCATGCGCGGTCCGCTGGACGAGGCCCAGCGCGCCGCATTGCTGGAAATTGCGGATAAATGCCCGGTGCACCGGACGCTGCATTCGGAGGTGATGGTGCGGACGCACGAGGCGGAGACGGCGGCCGGTTAGGCAGCGCGGGGGCGGCCCGTGCGGCCGCTCCTTTCGGCCCTCAGAGGAGGGTGGTCTCGATTCGCGATGCCGCCTTCAGGAACAGCGTCACCGGCGTACGCTCGCAGATCTCGGCGAGCCGCTTGCGTTCGGCCTCGCCCAGTTCGGCGCCGATCACCCGGACTTCACGCCGGATGAAGCGCGCCTCGTCCTTGCCCTGGAAGACGGCGGTGACTTCCACGTCCGCCACGGGCCATTGTTTGCGCTGCATATACATCTTCAGCGTGATGGCCGTGCACGATACCAGCCCGGACAGCACGAAGGCGAAGGGCGGCGGACCCTGGTCGGTGCCGCCCAGCCCGGCGGATTCGTCGCCGACGAGTGCGTGGCTGCCAGCCTGGAGGTGAACGAGGTAGTTGGCGTCGGCCGGGCCGATCCTGGCGGTGGCTTGGGAGCTTGACATGGCATTTCCAAGGGTTGCTTGAGCGGATATTACGCAGATGCGGGCGCGAGGGAAAGGACCGGGCCTGCGCAGGCGAATTCGCTTGCAGATGTAGCGCCGCCCGGACCGGCTACCCGCCGGCTAGCCCACGCCTACACTGTAAGCACAGCTTTGAGAGTCGGGGCGAGCATGAATTCAACGCAAATATTGCCGTTGCTGCTGCATTTCGATCAGTATCTCGGTCCCGCCATCGCGCAGTACGGCCTCCTGGTCTACGGCATCCTGTTCGCCATCGTGTTCTGCGAGATAGGCCTGTTGCCGCTGTTCTTCCTGCCGGGCGATCCGCTGCTGTTCATCTGCGGCGCGTTCTGCGCTTCGGGGGCGTTGAGTCTGTGGGTGCTCCTGCCGTTGCTGCTGATCGCCGCGGTCACTGGCAGCCTGCTGAACTATGCCATCGGCAAAACCATCGGGACGCGCGTGTTTGCCGGCGGCTACCGCTGGATCAACCAGGACGCGCTGCGCAAGACGCAGGCCTTCTGTCGGCGGCATGGCGGCCTGGCCCTGCTGCTGTCGCCCTTCGTCGCTGTGGTGCGTACCTTCGCGCCCTTTGTCGCGGGCGTGTCCGACATGCCGGTAGCGCACTTTGTGCTGGCGGCTGGCGCCGGTGCGGCGGTGTGGGTGATCTCGCTGCTGGCCGGCGGCTATCTCTTTGGCAATGTGCCGCTGGTGCGCGACCATATGAGCGCCATCGTGCTGCTAGGTCTCGCGCTCGGCCTGGGTTCACTGGTGGTGGCGAGTGCGTGGCGGGCGGTGCGGGGGCGGCAGGGGGCGCGGGGGTGATACTGCTGGCGGTCGGCTGCACTTCGCCTGGAACAACGATGCATCGAGTCCAGGGTGTGCGTGCCGGCAGGAAGGCGGGAGCCGTCCTACATCCTGCAAGGAGGGGACACCGGGAGGCAAGGGGCGCCGGGGGGCGCCCGTAGCGACCGGCCAGCGTATCCGCTGACGCCGGCCGGGGGCGAGGATCAAGGCGATACGCTTGCGGCGACTTGGGTGTAGGTCTTCTTGTAGGTGAGGTCCGCCATGCCGGCCGGGTAGGTGTAGTCGAACTGGCACTTCACCGCACGTCCGAACTTGGTCGACCACCAGCAGACGTCGTTCTCGCTATAGGTGGCGAAATTGACATCATTCGAGTTCGTATAGGCGACGACATAGCGGATACGCAGGGTGTCGAGGGTGCCCGCCGGCGTGCTGAGTTGTTCGAACCCTTCCACCACGGCATTCACGGCGGCCGTTTCGTGGTAGCCAAGCGCGCAGTTCAGCGTCCAGGCAGGGCTCCAGGTCTTGCCCACGTACAACGGGAAGTTGTACAGGTCACGCYTCGGCGCGTAGGTGCACTGGTTGGTGCCGGGGGGGCGCGACCGGGTCAGGCGGTTGCGGTCGCCATCCTGCGTGTAGGTCTCGACGACAGTGTTTGTTGCATCGGTGGCCACGAGCGTTGCGATGCCGTTGGCGATGACGGTGGTGGTATAGGTAAGGGGTTTCGTCACCGTGGTGCCGTTCAACAGCAGGTTGGATTCGTTGAACGTGATGGCTTCACCGACCCTGGGTGCAATGGCGGCATAGCGATGCGGCGGGACCGTGATCGTGATGGTGGCGGAATTGGCCGGGTTGCTTACGGAAACGGCCTTGAGCGTGACGGTACCGCCTTCGGGGCTCGTCAGCGCGGCTTTCCACGACTGCTCGGTGATTGCCGGTGACGAGATCGTGGTCTTGCTCGGCGTGGCGGTCCAGGTGACTGCCTGGTTGGCGTCCAGCTTCACCTCCTTGCCGGACTCCACGGTAAGGCTGGCCGACTGCCCCGCGGCAACCAAGGTCGACTTGGCGCCGTCCGATGTCGCGCCTACGGAGAGGGGACTGGCGGTGCCGCCGTCCCCACCGCCGCCGCAAGCCGCCAGCAAGGCGGAAATCGCCATGCCTGCGATCAGTTTTTGCATCCCTTTCATTCTTCTTCCCTTTCCTTGTTATTGGTTTTGTTTCTGGTCTCTTCCGTTTGGTGCATTTTTGGAAAAGCGGGCCAGATTATAAATGCCTTACGATTAACTTCGTCTTCGCGGCGATACCCGTTTCGTGGGGTATTGGCAGGGATAATGTCTGGTTTGTGTAACATTTCGGCGGAGTCAAACCGGGCCTGAGCCCGCCCGCGTGGCAGGCCGTGCGCCGGCAAGGCGCGATGCTTATCCGGTCCGATTCGCAATTGCCTCACAACCTTCATCGTTTTGTCATCGGCACCACCCAGAATGCGCTCACTGTTGATGCAAGGAGAGTGGGATGACGCATGCGATTGAAGTGCGCGGCCTGTCCAAGTCGTTCCAGGCGGGACGCAAGGCGCTGGATAACGTTGGCCTTGCCGTTGCGCCCGGTGAGATGGTTGCCCTGCTGGGCGCCTCGGGCTCGGGCAAGTCCACTTTGCTGCGCCATGTAGCGGGCTTTGTCGCAGCCGATGCGGCTGGCGCTGGCGAGGTGCTGGTCAACGGCCGCACCATCCAGCAAGGCGGCCGGCTGGCCCCCGATGTGCGCGGCGCGCGCGCCGAGATCGGGTTTGTGTTCCAGCAGTTCAACCTGGTGGGACGCCTGCCGGTGATCACGAACGTGCTGACCGGCATGCTGCCGCGCGTTCCGCTGTGGCGCAGCCTGATTCGCTTTTTCCGTAACGAAGAGATCGACGCCGGGCTCGATGCGCTTGCCCAGGTTGGTATAGACGACTATGCGTTTCAGCGGGCCTCGACCTTGTCCGGCGGCCAGCAGCAGCGCGCGGCGATCGCCCGCACGCTGGTGCAGAACGCGCGGGTGATCCTGGCCGACGAGCCGATCGCTTCGCTGGATCCCGAATCGGCGCGGCGCGTCATGGCGTTGCTGGCGCAGATCAACCGCACGCGCAAGGTGGCGGTGGTGGTGTCGCTGCACCAGGTGGACGTGGCAATGCGCTATTGCCCGCGCGTGGTGGCGCTGCGGCATGGCAAGGTGGTCTACGACGGCCCCTCGGCGGCGCTGACGCCGGGCATGCTGCGAGACCTCTACGGCACCGAAGCCGCCGAACTGCTGCCCGAGGGCGCAGGGCTGGATGCGGCGCCTCCCGCCATGATGCCCGGCGGCCTCGCGGCAGCCTGATTTTCCCGGATTCTCTGTCAAGTTTTTTTCCGCAAGCACCCCCAACAAGGCCCTCAACAAGGCTTTACCCCGGAGTTCCCTTATGCTGCGCAGAACCCTTTTTGCCCTGATCGTCACGAGCGCCGCGGGCGCGCTCTCGTTTCCCGCTTTCGCCCAGGAGGGCAAAGTCCTCAACATGGGTTTTATCTCGACGGAGACTTCGTCCAACCTGAAATCCGCCTGGCAGCCCGTGGTCGATGACCTGAGCAAGCAACTGGGCGTACAGGTGAAGCCGTTCTTCGCTTCCGACTACGCCGGCATCATCGAAGCCATGCGTTTCAACAAAGTGCAGATCGCCTGGTTCGGCAACAAGTCCGCCATCGAGGCGGTGGACCGCGCCAACGGCGAGGTCTTCGCTTCGGTGATCGACAAGGATGGCAACCCCGGCTACTGGTCGCTGCTGATCGTCAACAAGGATAGCGACCTGAAGACGCTTGACGATGTGCTCAAGCAAGGCAAGTCGCTGAGCTATGGCGCGGGCGATCCGAACTCCACCTCCGGCACCGCCGTGCCCGGCCACTACCTGTGGGCTGCCCACAAGATCGAGCCGAAGACGTTCTTCAAGACGGTGCGCGTGAGCAATCACGAGACCAACCTGCTGTCGGTGCTGAACAAGCAGGTCGACGTGGCGGTGAACAACACCGAGAACATGGAGCGCTACCGCATCAATACGGGCAAGAACGCCTATGACCAGGTGCGCGTGCTGTGGAAGTCGCCGCTGATCCCGGCGGACCCGCTGGTCTACCGCAAGGACCTGCCGGCCGACGTCAAGGCCAAGGTCAAGACCTTCTTCGTCAACTACGGCAAGGGCACGGACGCCGCGCGCGAGAAGGAAAACCTGGCCAAGCTGACGTATCAGGGCTTCCGCGCTTCCAACGACGCGCAACTGGTGCCGATCCGCCAGATCGAGCTCGCCCGCGAAAAGACCAAGATCGAGACCGATACCACGCTGGCCGCCGCCGACAAGGAAAAACGCCTTGCCGACCTGAGCAGCAAGCTGGCTGAACTCGACAAGATCGCCGCCAGCGCGCAGTAAGCGCAAAGCAGTCCGCCGGGCGCGATCGCGCGGCCCGTCCCGATGCTTGGGGTGGGCCGCCACGTATCCGCTGCTGCTGCGTGCTGCCCTTGCTGCTTGCTACTGCCGCTTCATCGTATTTGCCGCTGTACCCACCGTTGTCTTTGTTTCCCCCATGCTGCCTTCCGTCAACACCACCATGCCTCCAGCCACTCCGTCTCGCGCCGGCCGCCCGCCGCGGGCCAGCCTGCCAGTCCTGTTCGTCTGGGCGGTGGTGCTCGCCTTGCTGGCCATGTCGTGGCAGGGCGCCGACATGCGCCCGTTCGACCTGTGGAAGGATTCCGGCAATATGGCGAAATTCGCCGCCGACTTCTTTCCGCCCAGCTTCCGCGACTGGCGCATTTACCTGGACGAGATGCTGGTGACCGTCCAGATCGCGATCTGGGGCACCTTCCTGTCCATTGTGTTTGCCGTGCCGCTGGGCCTGGCGTGTTCTTCGAACATCGTGCCCGCCTGGGTCTACCAGCCGATGCGGCGCGTGATGGATGCCTGCCGCGCCATCAACGAGATGGTGTTCGCCATGCTGTTTATCGTGGCGGTGGGGCTGGGGCCGTTCGCTGGCGTGCTGGCTCTCTGGGTGCACACCACCGGCGTGCTCGCCAAGCTCTTTTCGGAAGCGGTGGAGGCGATCGATCCGCGCCCGGTCGAAGGCGTGCGCGCCACCGGCGCCAGCGCGATCGAGGAGATTGTTTATGGCGTGATTCCCCAGGTGTTGCCGCTGTGGATCTCATACGCGCTGTACCGCTTTGAATCCAACGTGCGTTCGGCCACGGTGCTGGGCATCGTCGGCGCGGGCGGCATCGGTACCGTGCTGTGGGAGATCATCCGCAGTTTCCAGTATGCCGAGACCTGCGCGGTGATCATCATCATCGTCGGCTTTGTCACGGTCATCGATTTGCTGTCGGCGCGCATCCGCAAGGCGCTTGTGTGACGCGGGCATCAGCCTGCCTCGTATGCCAGCCACTCAAGCACGCCACCATCCCTGAATCTTCATGACGATCCTGCGCCGCATCGAAATACTCTTCTCGGGCCACGGCACCGCCTTCTACGGCGGTGAGGCCATCACGCAGACCGAGCACGCGCTGCAATGCGCGCAACTTGCCGAGCAGGCCGGCGATCCCGAATCGCTGATCGTGGCCAGCCTGCTGCACGATCTCGGCCATCTCGTGATGTCCGAGGACGGCACCACCGACATGCGGCACCAGGAGGTGGGTGCCGATCTGCTGGGGGTCGGCTTCGGGCCCGCCGTGACCGAGCCGGTGCGCCTGCACGTGGCGGCCAAGCGCTACCTGTGCGCCATCGATCCGGGCTACCAGGCAACGTTGTCGCCAGCCTCGCTGCATAGCCTCGCCTTGCAGGGCGGACCCTACGATGCGGCGCAAGCCGAAGCCTTCATCGCGCATCCGCATGGCCCGGACGCGGTGCGCCTGCGCCGCTACGACGATCTTGCCAAGGTCGTGGGCCTTGCGACGCCGCCGCTGGAGTACTACCTGCCGATGGTGTCGCGCTGCATCCGGCGCATTTCCTGAACTGCCGGCCCATGAACGCCCAAGAAGAAAGCCGGGAAGCCGGCGGCCTGGCCCTGCGCGAAGTCACCGGCACCGATACCGAACTCGTGCAGGTGGCCGCCTTGCTGTCCGAGATGGATGGCGAGGCACCGCTGCCACTGCCCCGCATGCGCGCGTTGTTTGCGCAACTGAAGGCAATGCCTGACTATCGCTGCTACCTGATGCTGGCGGCTTCCGGCGAACCGCTTGGCACGTTCTGCCTGCTGATCTTCC
Organism: Cupriavidus sp. 01L45; assembly: GCF_056399885.1. Taxonomy (NCBI): domain Bacteria; kingdom Pseudomonadati; phylum Pseudomonadota; class Betaproteobacteria; order Burkholderiales; family Burkholderiaceae; genus Cupriavidus; species Cupriavidus sp. 01L45. The sequence goes on from NZ_JBFTSG010000038.1 coordinate 66,231, forward strand.
CGGTGCTGGCGCATGACGGGCGCAGCGAGGCTATCGTGGAAAGCGTGGTGGTGGCCCGCGCCGCGCGCGGCACCGGCGTCGGTTCGGCCATGATGCGAGCGGCCATGCGGCTGGCGGAGGAGGCGGGCGCCGCCAAGCTGGCGCTTTCGTCCAGCGCCAGGCGCCTGCAGGCCCATCAGTTCTATCGGCAGCTTGGATTCACCGAGCACGGCATCAGTTTTAGCATCGGGCTGCCGGCGTCGGCATAGCCGGGCGGCTTGCCGCGCGGCGGCGACGTCCGGGATCAGGATCGCCCGGCCACGGTCAGCCCGGCCTTCCCCCCGTGTCCACCCTCGCGTGTCAGCCGCAGCAAGGCCTGCGCCGCCGTCTCCAGCGCGCCGCTGTTGTCGATCACCGTCAGCCGGCAGCCAGCCGGCACGGCGAAGGGTTCGCCGGCACGCTGCAGGCGCCGGACGATGGCTTGCTCGTCCTCGCGGCCGCGCAGGCGCAGGCGCTCTCCCAGTACCTGCAGGCGCACGCTGATCTGTACCGCGTGCAGGGCGGGGTAGCGGGCGTGAGCGGCGGCGAGGTGTTCGCGTGATCCGTTGACGACCACGCACAGGCCTTGCGCCAGCCAGGCGTCGAGTTCGATACCAATGCCATAGCACAGGCCGTGGCTGCGCCAGTGCAGCGCGAAGCCGCGTTGCGCGGCGCACCGCTCGAACTCGGCCTGGGTGATCGYGATGCAGGCTTCGTCGGCGCTGCTGGCGCGGGTGATGTAGCGCTGTGCTATCCGTACGCGCCCATCGTCCTGCAGCTTGTCGCGCAAGACGCGCAGCAAGGAGTCTTTGCCGCTGCCGGAAGGGCCCATCAGGTAGATCAGCCGGCTTCCGCCGGCGGCTTGAGCCGGTGCCCCGGGCATGTCGGCCCGGGCGGCGGTGCCTGTTGCGTGGATGTTCATGCCGCGGTTTCCAGCAGGGCCGCGCCGGCGGCGTCGGTGATGCTGCCGTCGAAGCCGTAGTGGCGGGCCGCCATGAAGGGCGCATCCGGTGCCGGTTGCACGAACAGGCTGACATCGCGTACGGGCATCGGCGCTTGCAGGAGCGTGCCGCTGGCGGCTTGCAGCATGGCGATGGCTTCGGCTTGTTCGGCTTCGTCCAGCATGCCGGTCAGCGTGATGTGGAATATGAAGGTTTCGAATGCGTAGGGGTAGCCCCAGGCGTCGAGCATGCGCCGGGACGCCGCGCTGAGTTGCGCGGGATTGCGGCGGGCAAGTTCAGCGCTGGTGGGCGGCGCGCGGAAGTCGTCCAGTTCCCGTACAGCGGCGTCCGCCAGGGCGTGCATGCGCGCATTGGCGCTTGCGTCGCCGCCCAGGCACCAGGCCAGGAAGCCGCGCAGGTTCTGCAGGGCGAGCGGAACGGCGAAGGGCTGGCGGTCCAGGGCGAAGGCGCGCATGGCGGCGTCGAGCCCGGCTGGCGTCTGGCTGTCCGCAAGGCGGAACGGTGCCTTGAGCGTGGCATGCAGGCCATAGTAGGCGGGTGCTTCGGTCCAGCAGGCAATGCGGGCATCTTCCCGCGCGGGGCGTGCGATGGCTGCGCCCGTGTCGGCGCAGCGGCCCAGCCACTGCGCGCCCACCTGCCGGAACGGCGCGGCGGGATGGAGGTAGATGGCGTAGCGATAGGCCCGGGACATTGGGTTTGGTGCGGTGCTTGGCATCATGGGAAACGGTCAGGCGGCGCGCCGTTCGTCGCCGGACAACACCAGCGGGAAGGCGCGGGTGGCGTGCCGCAATACGCCGCCGACGATGGCGGCGCAGACTTGCGGCAGGGCGGGATCGTGGTCGTCTACGATGATGGCGTCGGCGCGCAGGCCGGGGCCCAGCGTGCCGCGGTCGTTCATGCCGGCGGCGCGCGCGGGGTTGCGCGAGACCAGGTCCCAGGCGGCCGGCAGCGGCAGCACGCCGAGCTGCGTCAGCCGGAACGCCGCTTGCAGCGGCGCCGGGTAGTAGTAGTCGGAGGCCAGTACGTCGCACAGCCCGGCGGCGATCATCTCGGTGGCGTCCGGGGCGCCGGTGTGGCTACCGCCGCGGATCACGTTGGGCGCGCCGAATACGGTGTGGTTGCGCAGGGCACGGGCGGCGCGGGCCACGTCGACGGTGAGCGGGAATTCCGCCACCGTGCAGCCTTGCTGGTGATATCCCTGGCGCGTGGCGGCATCGCCGTCGTCGTGCGATGCCACCTGCAGGCCGGCGGCGCGGGCGGCGGCAATCAGCCGGGCCACGCCGGCGGGCACGGCGCCCGCTTGCGCGGCGGCCTGTTCCAGCCGTTGGCGGAAGGTGGCTGGGTCGCATTCCGCGCGGTCCGCGTACTGCGCCAGCTTGCGGGCGTCGTGCATGCGGGTCGCCATCAGCGGCAGGTGGTCGTTGATGGCGACGAAGCGCACCTTGCCTGAATCGATCCAGTCCAGGGCCGTCTCCAGCCCGGCCAGGTGGTGCGCCTCGAAGCGCAGGTGCACGTGGTGCTGCGCGCCCAGCGTGCCGCGCATGCGTTCCAGGCCGTCGAACATGCGTTGCGCGTACGCCTCGCCGCGCAAGCCGCCTTCCCACGACAGCGTCACGCCATGCAGTTCGGTGGTGATGCCATGCGCGAGCAACTGGCGATCCACGTCGAACAGCGCGCTGGTGTACGGGAAGCTGACGCCGGGCCGCGGCATCACCGCGCGCTCGAAGGCGTCGCCGTGGATATCCACGATGCCGGGCAGCACCAGCAGGTCGCCCGCATCGAGGGCGCCTCCCGGCGTACTGGCGGGCGCCGCCAGGCAACCATCGCGGAAGGCGAAGGCGGCCGGGGCGATGCCGTTGGCGGTCAGGACGCGCCGGCCGCGCAGGCCGGCGAGGGTGGGGTGATATGCGTGATTGGTATCCATGCTGGCGACCTTAGCGCGGGCAGATGACAAGCGGATGTCTAGACCAATTGCGGTGCGATTCGTGCATTGGCGGATTGTCTCGGTGCATCGCCGCCTGCGCAACCCGCGGCGAAGCTATCGTGTCCCGGTATGCGATTGCAACCCGCGCTGCACGCCATACCGGAAGTAAGCAAATTGCGGGCCGGCCGATGTCCGGCCCATGTTCGGTCCATCCCTGTGGCGCGAAGATCATGGCCGGTGCCGCCTAGTCCTGGTCGGCCACGGTCAGTTGCACCCAGTCGCCGGCGAAACGCACCACGCTGTATTGCAGCGGCGCGCCTTCCGGGTCGACATTGAGCGCTTCCACCTGCAGGATCGGCCGGGTCTTGGGCTGGTTGAGCTGGCGGGCCACCGGCGCGGTCGGCATGGCGGCGGTGATGCGCGACCATTTGCGCGTGTAGTCGGTGATGCCGTAATGGGCGAGCGCCTTGGAGATGGACTGGCGCGCGCGCAACTGTTCATCCATGTCGGGAAAGCGGGCGGCATCGAAGTAATGATCGGCGACGTCGATGGTGCGGGCTTCGGCCTTGCCCAGCATTTGCACGCGCAGGATGGGGGCGCTGCGTCCCAGCCCCAGGTGCTTGGCGATCTCGTGCGCGCGCAGCGTTTGCGATTCGAGCACTTCGATGTGCCCGCGCATGCCCTGGCTGGCCAGGTTCTGCGAGAAACGGGTACGGCGCCCGATGGCGTAGTCGATCGCGTGCTCCTGCACGAACGTGCCCCTGCCTTGCTCGATGCGTACCAGGCCGTTCTGCTCCAGTTCGCCCATGGCGCGGCGGATGGTGTGGCGATTGACGGCGAACCGGCTGGCCAGCTCCGGCTCGGGCGGCAGCCGCTCGCCCGGCATGTAGAGCTTGTTGCGGATGTCGAGCGCCAGGGCTTCGCCGATCTGGCGCCATACCGCAACTCCCGAACCGCGTTCGACTTCCTGTTCCACCATCCTGTCCTGCCTTTTCGTCATCCTGCGTTAATCATTGGCGTGCTTCAATGGAATGCGATTTTGCCTCAACCGCGCAGTGCGGTGCGTAGAACCAAACAACGTCGCCAGGCGTCATCAAAGCTTCATCTGGCTATGTTGTAGTTCGGCCATGGATGGTATTCTACATCTAAACGTATAGACGTATAGGGGATGTGAAATGGATCGAACCGATACCGGATCCGGCACGCAGCCAGCGGCGGCGGCCCGGGAACAGGCCGGCCAGGCGGCCCGCGCCGCATGGCTGCGCGTGCTGGCGCTGGCGGACCCGGAAGCCCTGGAGCAGGCCGTTGGCCGCCTCGGCGCGCTGCCGGCCTATCGCCTGCTGCGCAAGCCGGAAAGCGGCATGGCGATGGTGCGAGGGCGCGCCGGCGGCACCGGTGCGCAGTTCAACCTGGGCGAAGTCAGCGTAACGCGCTGCGCGGTAACGCTGGAGCCTGGCGTGGTGGGCGTGGGCTACGTGCAGGGCCGTACACACCGCCAGGCGGAGCAGATCGCCGTGCTGGATGCGCTGTTGCAACTGCCAGGCTGGCATGCGCGCGTGCAGGCCGAAGTGGTCTCGGCGCTGGCCAGGGAACGCGCGGCGCGTGGCGAACACGAGGCCGCGGTGGCAGCACAGACAAAAGTTGAATTTTTTACCATGGTGCGTGGAGAGGATTGAGATGCCAGGCCAACCGATTGCCGCCCAGGCGGCTGGATACGACAACGCGCCTGCGAGCCGCCAGGCGCCGATGCTGTTGCCCGGCTTCGACGATGCGGTGAAGTCGGCGCAGCGGACCTTCCGCGCCGCGCTGGACGCCATGTCACACCCCGGCACCATCGGCGAGCTGGCCGAGCCGTGCGGCGTGCCGCCGGGCCTGTCGCCTGCGCTGAGCGCGCTGCTGCTGGCGCTGGCCGATTGCGATACGCCCGTGTGGCTGCCGCCGCAAACGCCCGAGGGCGTGCGCGCCTTCCTGCGTTTCCATTGCGGCTGCCCGCTGGTGGCCGAAGTGGGGCAGGCCACCTTCGTGGCGGTGCCGGCCGGCCATGCCGTGCCGGATCTCGCGGCGTGCGCCCAGGGCGATCCGGCTTATCCCGACCGCTCCGCCACGCTGTTGCTCGAAGTGGAGTCGCTGTGCGATGGCCCTGCCGTCACGCTGCGCGGCCCGGGCATCGAGCACCAGGCGGCGCTGGCCGTGCAAGGCTTGCCGGCCGGTTTCTGGACCCAGTGGCAAGCCAACCATGCGCGCTTCCCGCTCGGCGTGGATGTGCTCCTGACCAGTGCCAGCCGCTTGTGCGCGCTGCCGCGCACCACCCAAGCGGAGGCTTGATATGTACGTTGCCGTCAAAGGGGGCGAACGCGCCATCCTCAACTCCTATCGCATGCTGGACGACTACCGCCGCGGCGACCGCGCGGTGCCGGAGCTGACGCTGGCGCAGGTGCGCGAGCAGATGCCGCTGGCCGTGTCGCGCGTGATGGCCGAGGGCTCGCTGTACGATCCGCACCTGGCCGCGCTGGCCATCAAGCAGGCCGCGGGCGACCTGATCGAAGCGGTGTTCCTGCTGCGTGCCTATCGCACCACCCTGCCGCGCTTCGGCTATTCGGTGGCGCTCGATACCGGCGCCATGCGCTTGCAGCGCCGGATCTCGTCCACCTTCAAGGATGTGCCGGGCGGGCAGGTGCTGGGCCCGACCTACGATTACACCCAGCGCTTGCTGGATTTCACGCTGGAGGCCGAGCGCGAGAATGCACCGCTGCCGCCGGCGGCGTCCACGCTGGACGCGCGCATGCCCCGCGTGACCGACCTGTTGCGCCAGGAATCGCTGATCGAGCCGGAGACGGTGCCCCCGCACGATCCCGCGCCGCCCGACCTGACGCGCGAACCGCTGGAGCTGCCCGCTGCCCGTCCGGCGCGCTTGCAGAACCTGGCACGCGCCGATGAAGGTTTCTTGTTGTCGATGGGCTACTCGACCCAGCGCGGCTACGGCAACTCGCATCCGTTCGCGGCGGAGATCCGCTATGGCGCGGTGGAGGTGGAACTGTTCGTGGAAGAGCTGGGATTTGCCGTGACCATCGGCGAGATCGAGGTCACCGAATGCCAGATGGTGAGCCAGTTTGCCGGCAACGCGCAGGAGGGGCCGAGCTTTACGCGCGGCTATGGCCTGGTGTTCGGCTACGGTGAGCGCAAGGCGATGTCGATGGCGCTGGCCGACCGCGCGATGCGCGCCGCCGAACTGGGCGAAGCGGCCGACGCGCCCGCCAATGACGTGGAGTTCATGCTCTACCACAGCGACAACGTGGAAGCCTCCGGCTTCGTGCAGCATCTGAAGCTGCCGCACTACGTGGATTTCCAGACCAATCTCGAACTGCTGCGCCGGTTGCGCGCCGAGCGAGGGCAGGGCGTCCCGGCGCCGGCGCCGGTGCCGCCGGAAAGCGACACCACCGCCATCGCTCAAGCCCCGTCGCAGGAGGCCATCGCATCATGAACGACACCAATGCCAGCGCCGTCGTGCGCGACGAACACTACAACTTCGGCTATCTCGACGAGTCCACCAAGCGCATGCTGCGCCGCGCGCTGCTCAAGGCGGTGGCGATCCCCGGCTACCAGGTGCCGTTCGGCAGCCGCGAGATGCCGCTGCCATACGGGTGGGGCACCGGCGGCATCCAGGTCACGGCCTCCATCATCGGCAGCGACGACGTGCTCAAGGTGATCGACCAGGGCTCGGACGACACCACCAACGCCATCAATATCCGCCGCTTCTTCGGCCGCGTCACCGGCGTGCAGACCACCGAACGCACCGCGCAAGCCTCCATCGTGCAGACCCGCCACCGGATTCCTGAGACGCCGCTGGCCCAGGGCCAGATCATGGTGTTTCAGGTACCGATCCCGGAGCCGCTGCGGTGGCTGGAGCCGAGCGAGACCGAGACCCGCACCATGCATGCGCTGGCGGAATACGGCGCCATGCATGTCAAGCTGTACGAGGACATCGCGCGCCATGGACGCATCGCCACCACCTACGACTACCCCGTGATGGTCAACCAGCGCTACATGATGCGGCCGTCGCCCATCCCCAAGTTCGACAACCCTAAGCTGGACCGCAGCCCGGCGCTGATGCTGTTCGGCGCGGGGCGCGAGAAGCGGGTCTATGCGGTGCCGCCCTACACCAGCGTCAAGAGCCTGGATTTCGACGACCATCCCTTCGCCGTCGAAACGTGGTCGGGCTGCTGCGAACTGTGCGGCGCCACCGACAGCTATCTCGATGAAATCATCACCGACGACGCGGGCGGCCGCATGTTCGTCTGCTCCGATACCGAGTACTGCGCCACGCGCCAGGAACAAGGTGAAACCGGCGCCAACGCCAGCAAGGAGGCCGCATGAGCCGCACCGATCCGCACCAGCCGCTGTTGTCCGTGCGCGGCCTGACCCGCACCTGGGACGGCGTGCACGGCTGCCACGATGTCAGCTTCGATCTCTTTCCCGGCGAAGTGCTGTGCGTGGTGGGCGAATCCGGCTCCGGCAAGAGCACCTTGCTGCAAGCGGTTTCCTGGCAGGCCGCGCCGGAGTCCGGCAGCGTGCGTTACGACACCCGCGAGCAAGGGCTGGTTGACCTCGCCACGCTGTCCGATGCCCGTCTGCGCCTGCTGGCGCGCACCGACTGGGGCTTCGTGCGCCAGAACGCGCGCGATGGCCTGCGCATGCGCGTGAGCGCCGGCGCCAATATCGCCGAGCGCCTGATGGCGGTGGGCGGACGCCACTACGGTGAACTGCGCGAGGTCGCCGGCACCTGGATGGAAAAGATGGAGCTGGACCTGGGGCGCCTGGACGATGCGCCGACGAGCTTCTCGGGCGGCATGCAGCAGCGCCTGCAGATCGCCCGCAACCTGGTGACGCATCCGCGCCTGGTGTTCATGGACGAGCCCACTGCCTCGCTCGATGTCTCCGTGCAGGCCCGCCTGCTCGATCTGCTGCGCCGGCTGGTGGCGGACCTTGGCCTCGCCGCCATCATCGTGACCCACGACCTCGCCGTGGCACGCCTGCTGGCGCACCGCACGCTGGTGATGCAAGGCGGGCGCGTGGTGGAAAGCGGCCTGACCGACCAGATCCTCGACGACCCGCACCATCCGTACACCCAATTGCTGGTGTCTTCCATCCTGCAGAGCTGACCATGACGCAAGACTCCAACAACCATCAAGGCAATGCCAACACGAATACCGTCGATGCCACCGGTGCCAGCCGCATCCAGGTGCGCGGCCTCGGCAAGACCTTCGTCCTGCATAACCAGGGCGGCACGCGCCTGCCGGTGCTGCAGGCCATCGACTTCGACGCCGCCGCAGGCGAATGCCTGGTGCTGGCCGGCAGTTCCGGCGCGGGCAAGAGCACGCTGCTGCGCTGCCTGTACGGCAACTACCTGGCCACCGAAGGCAGCATCCGCATCCGCGACGGCAACGACTGGGTGGAACTGACCCGCGCGCCTGAGCAGCGCATCCTGCAACTGCGCCGCGAGGTGATCGGCTATGTCAGCCAGTTCCTCCACGTGATCCCGCGCGTGAGCACGCTCGACGTGGTGGCCGAGCCGCTGCAGCAGCGCGGCGCCGGCGCCGATGAAGCGCGCGAGCGCGCGGCGACGCTGCTGGCGCGGCTGCAGGTGCCGGGCCGTCTTTGGAGCCTCCCGCCGGCGACTTTCTCGGGCGGCGAGCAGCAGCGCGTGAACATCGCGCGCGGGTTGATCGGCGGTCATCCGGTGCTGCTGCTCGACGAGCCGACCGCCTCGCTCGATGCCGACAACCGCGCCGTGGTCGTGGCGCTGATTCGCGAGGCGCTGGCCGAGGGCCGTTGCCTGGTCGGCATCTTCCACGACGAAGCGGTGCGCGATGCCGTGGCCACCCGGTTGCTGCCCTTGCACCCGCCCGCCGTCACCGAGGCCGCGCCCGCCGGCAAGCTTGCCGCCGTGGCTGGCTGAGCCGATTCGTTGTTGCTTTTATCCGTTCCCAATCGTTCCCGGAAACGACCATGCTTCCTGCCTACCTGACCCATGCGCGGATCGTCCTGCCCGACGGCGTGCTTCCTGACAGCGCGCTGCTGATCGAGAATGGCCTGATCGCGGCCATCGAGCCGGATGCCGCCGCCGTACCGCGCGCCACCCAGGTGATCGACCTGCGCGGCCAGACCCTGATGCCCGGCCTGATCGACCTGCATTGCGATGCGATCGAGAAAGAAGCCGAACCGCGCTCGCGCGTGATGTTCCCGCTCGATTTTGCCGTGGCGCAGGTCGACCGCCGCAACGCCGCTGCCGGCATCACCACGCCTTATCATGCGGTGTCGTTCGCCAGCAATACGTTCGGCGTGCGCAACTACGAGACCGCAGGCGCCCTGGTGCGCGCCGTCACGGCTTTCCGTGATCACAGCCTGGTGGACAACCGTGTCCATTGCCGCTACGAAGTCACCGATGCCAGCGCGCTGCCCGTGCTTGAGCAACTGATGGAGGCCGGCGTGGTGGACCTGGTCTCCGTGATGGACCACTCGCCCGGCCAGGGCCAGTTCAAGACGCTCGAAGCGTACCTGGCCTACATGATGGGCAACCACGCCATGAGCCGCGAAGAAGCGCGCGCCGCCGCCGACAAGAAACTGGTGGAGAAGCATGGCGCGCTGGAGCGCGTGGAACGCCTGCTGGCGCTGGCTGCGCGGATGGGCATTCCCGCCGCCAGCCACGACGACGATTCGGTCGAGCGCATTGCCACCATGCAGGCGCTGGGCGTGCGCATGAGCGAGTTCCCGATCAACCTGGAGACCGCGCAGGCGGCCAAGGCGCAAGGGCTGCCGACCATCCTCGGCGCGCCCAATGTGCTGCGCGGCCAGAGCCAGAGCGGTTCGATGCGCGCCATCGACGCCATCCGCGCCGGCGTGGCGGATTGCCTGTGTTCGGACTACCAGCCATCCACGCTGATCGCGGCGGCCTTCGCCGCCGAGCGGCAGGCGGACCTGAGCCTGCCGCGGGCTGCCGCGCTGGTCGGCGCCAACCCGGCGGCGGCCTGCGGGCTGTCCGACCGCGGCCGCATCGCGGCCGGGCTGCGTGCCGACCTGGTGGCGGTGGCAATGGTGGCGGGCCAGCCGCTGGTGACGCATACGTGGTCAGCGGGCCGCCTGGTGTTTGCCGCACGGTATCCGGCAGGCGTAATGAGTTCCGACAGCGCCGGCGTCGTCCGGATTCCAGCTTCTGCAGAGGAGGGGCGCGCAGCCGCGTGACGCTGCCCCCGGCCATATCGGAGGCTGGAAGGGGTTCGCGCGTGGCCGGATGGCAGCGCCCTAGCGGCTGGAGGCGCGAGCGGTGGCGCGGGGGGCGGCGTGCCAGTCGCCCGGTATGTCGGGGAAGATCTCGCACTCGCCGCGCACGATCAGTTCCACCGTTGCGCATACGCCTTTGACGCCGCGCGGGCCGACGCAGACCAGGCTGTGAGGATGCTCTGAATGATTGGGAATGGCGTACACGCGCATCCCCTCCTGATACAGGGGATGGGCGGGCAGCCTGGCGTTCAGCATCTCGACAAAACGCAAGGGGCTTACGACTGGCTTTTCCATCGTGCTCTCCCATGGAGCATGGGCGTAACCTCCGGCGGGCGCCGGATGGCCAGAAAGTGCGGGGAGGACGGAAGGCGGGAATCCCTCCGGCCGTGATATCTGCACAAACCAGGAATGTGGTCCTGGCGCCGCGGCGGGCGCGGAATGYGGCGCGATAGCCGCTCGTCGCGGTTCTCGAAGCAAGGGTCCACGCGGTAAGGTTAGGCGATCTGCCGGCGGGTTCAAGCTTGCCAATGGCACGAAACGGCGGGTGGGGCGAGGCCGCCACTCCGGATTGCGGCAGGTCGCCGGAATGCGGATCGGAAGGCGCACGCCTGCCTTTGTGCATGGTCCGGCGTATTTAGGCGCTATCGCCGGCGCCGGTTAGTCGGGAAGGCCGGTTGCCGTGCTGAGGTATATTGCACGGATGCCAGTCTCCGGGACGCCTCGGTTGCCGTTCCCCGCGTCCCGGGTCTTGGTCATGAATATTTAGCCGGGACCGCGCGATGACGCGCCCCTTACCGAATTCCTTCCCGCATGAACGTTACGCCAACCCTTGCCGCAACCGGTGCTGCTTCCATTTCCGCGTCCGTTGCCACGCTGCTCGCGCACTACGATGCCGCCATCCTGCCCCTATGGAACGGTCCGGGCTGGCATGCCGCCATGCAACTGCCCTATGAGGCGCTGTCGGCCACCGATCGCCAGCCGCTGCCGGTGGTGCGCTATCGCGCCATGGCATGCGCGCGCCAGATTTACGTGTTTTCCCGGTGCGAGGGCGCCGACGCGGCCGCCCACGCCGCGCGGCTGTTCGCGTCGCTGCGCGGCCGCTTCGCCGATGGCGGGTACGGCGGCTTCGTCTACAGCATCGATGCGCACGGCCAGCCGCTCGATAGCACCAAGGACTTGTACACCCACGCCTTCGTGGTTTTCGCTTGCGCGGCGTATTTCAAGCGGACGGGCAGCCCCGAGGCGCGCACCTTGCTGGACGGCACGGCGCGGCTGATCGAACAGCGTTTCCGCATGGCGGACGGCCTCTACCATGCCGGGCTCGCGCAAGACTTCAGCCCCGTTGGCGCCACGCCGCTGCAAAACCCGATCATGCACCTGACCGAGGCTTACCTGGCGGCTCACGAGGTCACGGGGGACATTTTTTACGCGGACCGGCTGGCGGGCATTGCCGCAGCCATGCTGGCCAGCTTTGTCGATCCGGCCAGCGGTTGCATCACCGAGTTGCCGTTGACGACGGACAACGCCGGCAACCGGATCGAGCCCGGACACCAGTTCGAGTGGTTTTCGCTGCTCGCTTCGGCGCCGTCCCTGTTCGACGGCTCGCCGCTCAGCCAGGCGCTGACGCGGGCCTTCGACTTCGCCCTGGCGCACGGTGTCGATACCGGCACCATGGGCGTGGCGGCGGCGCTGAACCTGGACGGCTCGGTGCGCGACCCGCTCCAGCGGATCTGGGCGCAGACCGAATTCGCGCGGGCGCTGGTGGTGCGTGGCGATCGCATTGCGCTCGCACACCTGCACGCATGGCTGCAATCGTTCCCGGCGCGTTTTCTCCACGCGGGCGGCTGGTACGAATGCCTGTCGGCGCAGGGCAAGGTGGAGCGGGCCGAGATGCCTTCGACCACGCCTTACCACCTTGCCACCGCTTACCAGGCGCTGGCACATGCCACTGCCGGCTAGCTCGCGGCAGGGCTGAGCAGGCGGTCGAATTCGTTGCGCACGATGCGGTAGGACTCGCCGGAGAAGCCTTCCAGCCCGGCGCGGTCGATGACGGTGATATGGCCACGGCTGTGGCTGATCATGCGCAGTTCCGCCAGCTTGCCCACAGCTTCGGTGACGCCCTCGCGGCGCACGCCGAGCATGTCGGCGATGGTCTGCTGGGTGACATCCAGCTCGTTGCAGGGCGAACGGTCCAGCGCCAGCAGCAGCCAGCGGCACAACTGGGTGGTCAGCGAATGATGGCGGATGCAGACCGCCGTTTGCGAAACCTGCGTGAGCAGCGCCTGCATATAGAGCAGGGCCATGCGCTGCAGCGTGGGCAGCTCGGGGTAGATGGCGCGCAGGTCGCCGGCGGCCACGCGGAAGCCGCATCCGCTACTGCGTACCTCGATGCGGTTGGGCATGGTCTCGCCGCCGGTCAGCGCGGGCAGACCAACCATCCCCTCGCGGCCCACCGAGGCCAGTTCGACGGTGGCGCCGCTTTCCTGCAGCGACATCATCGAGACCACCGCGGTGCTCGGGAAGTAGAGATGCCGGATGCGTTGCCCGGAGTCGCTCAACAGTTGCCCTGTGCGCAGGTTGACGCTATCCAGCCGCGAAATGAGCAGGCGGCGCTCGCGCTGCGGCAGTGCGCCCAGCAAATGATTGCCGGACAGGTCCAGTTCTGTGTCGGTCATCCCATTCTCCCCTAGTCGAAAAAATCCCGGCCACGGCGTCAGCCGTTCTGTCTTGTTCTGTTCGGTTTGCCACGCAGCAGCGCCTGACCCGTTACTGTATTTAGCGTCATGCGTACGCTTGCCGACACTGGCCGGAGGTTGGAGATCGTCACGGTATTGGGGGGGATAAGCATTTGGCTGGGCTCATCCTTTTGACTGGAAGATGACTGGAATAAGGCTTAGGCCAGTCAGGTGCGGGCGGGGCAGGGCGCCGGGTCGGGCTGCGCGGCGTGTCCACGTGCAGGGCACCGCACGCGGATCGAGGCGAACGGGCTCCGGCAAACAATCTGAAAAAAACCTGTAAGTTCCATCGGTTGCCGGCGACGAATGGGCTCATTCACCCAGTTGGAGATTGCCATGTACCCGAACCTCGCCAAGTCGCTGTTTGCCGCCGCCGCCATTGCCGGTGCCGTGTTTGCCCTGGGCAGCGCCCATGCCGCCAGCGCGGCTGCCGATCGCGTTGGCAACGCGCCCTATGCCCAGTCGATGCACAGCGGCGCGCGCGACGTATTCAGCGACGGCGCACGCACGGCACCCGTGAGCGCATTCACCGATGGCGCCCGTGGCGGCAGGTTCGATAGCTTCACCGATGGTGCCCACGCCCGCACGGCCGATCCCTTTACCGACGGCGCGCGCATTGCCGGCCTGGACCGCACGGGTCCTTCCGCAGATCCTGCCCGCAGCATCGACCCGTACACCGACGGCGCCCGCACCCGCATGGTGGATCCGTTCACCGACGGCGCCCGCATTGCCGGCCTGGACCGCGTTGGCGTCTCGTCCGATCCTGCCCGCAGCATCGACCCGTACACCGATGGCGCCCGCACCCGCATGGTGGATCCCTTCACCGATAGCGCCCGCATCGCCGGCCTGGACCGCAGTGGCGTTTCGTCCGATCCGGCTCGCAACATCGACCCGTTCTCCGATGGCGCRCAGAAGCTGGCCGGCATGGACACGCGCGGCGTATCGGCATCCCCGGCCCGTAGCTTCGACCCGTACCAGGACGGCGCCCATGCGTGAGCCCGGCGGGAATCGCACGCGGGTGCTGGCTATTCGTCCAGCCAGGACCCGCGCAGATCGCTCTTTTGCAGCAGTTGCAGTAGCGTTTCGGCGGGCCGGCTCAGGCGGCCCGCGCGCAGCGAGATGAACTCCACCTCCGGCAGCGCCGGCAGGCTTTCACTATTGACCAGCGGCGACAAGCCGCGCCCGGAAAGGTATTGCGCCCTCACGGTAATGCCCAGACCGCCACGCGCGGCGGCGATGCAGCCCGAGTGACTGCTGCTGGTGCAGACGATCTGCCAGCGCATCCCGGCCTTGGCCAGCGTATCGAGCACGATGGCGCGCGTGACRCTGGGTTCGGGTACCAGGATCAGCGGCAAAGGCTGCCTGAGGTCCGCCACGGTGCCGGGCCGCGCGAGCCACTCCAGCTTGCCGCGGAACAGCGGGGTGCCGCGCCTGTCGCCTTCGCGGCGCTTGCCGATCATCAGGTCCAGCGCGCCGGCATCCATCAGCTCGTAGAGCTTGCCGGTCATGCCGATGGTGATTTCCAGTTCCACGTCCGGATGCGAGTTGCGAAACGCGGCCAGCACATTGGGCAGCGGCCCCAGCGCCAGGTCGTCCGAGGTGCCCAGCCGCACGCGTCCCTGCAGGCGGGGCGCGTTGAACTGGGATTCCGCGCGCGTGATGGCTTCCAGGATCAGCCGCGCATGCGCCAGCAGCGCCTCGCCGTCGGCGGTCATGGTCAGGGTGTGGGTATCGCGCACGAACAGCCGCCGTCCCACGTGCTGTTCCAGGCGCCGGATATGGTCGCTGACGCTGGACTGGGACAGGCCGAGCTGACGCCCCGCATCGGTGAAACTGTGTGCGGCGGCAACGGTGGCGAAGGTCCGGATCCAGACGGGATTGAGCATGCGGCATTGTCATCGGAATATCCGATTACAGTCAATATATCCAGAGGGGTTCCCGATTGATAGCGCAATCATTAACATCGATAGCATTCGTGGCCCTGGGTTCTTCCGGATCTGCTCCCCGCGATTCCACCCGATGGCCGCGCCGGTTCTCCACCGGTCCTTGCCGAGATGTACCAGATGAACAGCCAATCCTCCCAAAAGGCCATGCTGTGGATTGTCGCAGCGGGCTTTTTCATGCAAACGCTCGACACCACCATCGTCAACACCGCGTTGCCCGCGATGGCGCGCAGCCTAAACGAGACCCCCCTGGACATGAAGCCGGTGGTCGTGGCCTACACCCTGACCATGGCCATGCTGACGCCGGCCTCGGGCTGGCTGGCGGACCGCTTCGGCACCCGCCGGGTCTACTTCGCGGCGATCCTGACCTTTGTGCTCGGCTCGCTGTTTTGCGCCGGCGCGCAGAGCCTGGACCAGCTTGTGATCGCCCGCGTGGTCCAGGGCATCGGCGGCTCGATGCTGCTGCCGATCGGCCGGCTGGCGGTGCTGCGCAGCGTCTCCGGCGAGCAATACATCGCGGCCCTTGCCTTCGTGTCGGTGGCAGGGCAGGTCGGGCCCATCTTCGGGCCGGTGCTGGGCGGCTGGATCGTGCAGTCGGTGGCATGGCACTGGATCTTCCTGATCAATGTGCCGGTCGGCGCGATCGGGATGCTGGCCGTCTTGCGCTACTTGCCGGATAACACCAACGGACGCGCGCCCCCGTTCGACTTCATCGGATGCGGCTTGCTGTCGCTTTGCATGGTGGCATTTTCGCTGGCGCTCGACACGCCACGCGAAGCCAGTCATGCGGCATGGAGCGGCGGCCTGTTCGCGCTGAGCCTGCTGTCCGCGCTGCTATACATTCCACATGCCCGGCGGCGGCGCGATCCGCTGTTCCGGCTGGCGTTGTTTCGCGAACCCAACTTCAGCATCGGGCTGGCCGGCAACCTGGTTTGCCGCATCGGTTCCGGCGCGGTGCCATTCCTGATGCCATTGCTGCTGCAGTTGCAGATGGATTACTCGCCGCTGCATTCCGGGCTGATGCTGCTGCCGGCCGCGCTGGCCGGCGTGGTCGCCAAGCGCTGGATCGTGCCGTTGGTCAAACGCTTTGGCTATGACACCTTCCTGCTGGTCAACACCTTGCTCGTGGGTGGCTCGATCGCATCGTTCGCGGCGATTTCGCCGGGCTGGCCGACTGGTCTGGCCATCGCGCAGCTCGCGTTGTTCGGCGCCACCAACTCCATGCAGTTTGCTGCCATGAACAGCGTGACGCTGAAGGGCCTGAGCGTGGAAGACGCGGGCAGCGGCAACAGCCTGTTCTCGATGGTGCAGATGCTGGCGATCGGCCTCGGGGTCACCATCGGCGGCGGGCTAGTGAGCTTGTTCACCGCGCAGCTTGGCGTGGCGGGCACGGCTTACCGGCTGGCGTTCCTTACCGTGGGCATCATTACGCTGCTGTCGGCGCTGGTGTTCCGCCGGCTCGACGGGGAACAGTTCGACAAGGGCCGCGCGCCAAGCGTGGCCAGCCGCTGAATCATGCCGGCCACGCCGCGCCTGCGAAGGCACGGCGCGTGGCCTGTCACTCCGTCACGCCGTTCTCGCGCAGCAGCCGCTCGCACTCGTCGAGCAGGTCGTGCGCAAAAGCGGACTGGTAGTTGGGGTCGAGCGCTTCCATCATTTCATGGGCGGTGTACAGGCCGGCCTCGCGCGACAGCGTGCCGGCCAGTTGCCGTGCGAACTGATCGCTCAGTTGCGACAGCAGGCGCCGCTCCGCCAGCGCCAGTTGCAGCCTGGAGCGCGACAGCCAGAGGCCTGCCAGGGTGGAGCCCTGGGCATCGGTCATCCACTGGCGGTGTTCGTAGTACGCCGACAAACGCTCGGCGGCAAGGGCGAACAGCAGCGCCTTGCGCGTATCGAAATCCAGCTTGAGCGGCGCGGCAGGGGCGGCCGCGGAAGCGTCGGGATGTGAGGTTTTCATAGGGCTTGCGAATAATGCGGAGGGCGCGAGCCTACCACGGCCGGGCGCGTCCCACGCCGGAATGGCCGTGCAGGGCCATTCCGCCTTCCCGTGGTCAGGACGGTTTGTCCGCGGCGAACCGCGCGGTCAGCCACGCGCCAATTGCCTGGATTTCTTCCATGCAGACCGAGTGCGACATGCGGTAGGTGTGCCATTCCACCGTGCATCCCTGCTGTTGCAGCGTATCGCGCGCCAGCATGCCTAGCTTGACGGGTACCACGTCGTCCTCGGCGCCATGCCCGGCGAAGATCGGCGTGGCGCGGTTGGCCTCGCTCAACTCGGCGGCAAGCAGCGCGGGCGAGGGGATATAGGTGGAAAGGGCGATGATGCCGCCCAGGCGCTCGGGATGCGTGAGGCCGGTGGTATAGGCCACGGCGCCGCCCTGCGAGAAGCCGGCCAGCACGATGCGATGGCTGGGCACGCCGCGCTGGTTCTCGCGCGCGATCAGCGCGCGAATGGCCTGGCGGGTGACGCGTATCCCAGCCTCGTCCACTTGGCGGCGCGCGTCGTCCAGGGACTCGATGTCATACCACGCCGGCATGACGTAGCCCCCGTTGCAGGTGACCGGGATGGCCGGCGCGTTGGGAAACACGAAACGCACGCCGGGTACGGGCGCCAGGTCCAGTTCGGGCACCACGGGGACGAAGTCGCTGCCGTCGGCGCCGAGGCCGTGCATCCATATGACCGACCATGTCGGTGATGGCGCGGTTTCGATCTCAATGGCTGGCAGCAGTTCGCTCATATCAGTTTCCTGTTGGGTCCCGGGCCGGGCACGGACGTCGCGAGGCACCGCGCGCGGCGTTGGGTCTGTGTGTGGATGACGCGGGAGAACCGCGCAAGACGGCCAGTATCGCACAGCGCTCGCGCAGCCCACGGCGATGCGCGACGGGCCATGACAAGCGCCACGTGCAGCGGTTGCGTGTGACAGCGTCGCGGCAGCCGCGTCCCGCGCAGGCGAGGGACGCGTCATCACCATTGCCGGCGCGGGCTGCGCCGGCAATGGTGAAACGTCAGGCTGCTGAAGGTACGGCAGGCACCGTGATGAGTCCGGGCGCGGAGCGATGGGCCTGTGCGTGCTCGGCGGCGGCAGATGTGCGCCGCTTGTCCACCACGCTTTCGACGCCGGAGGCGCTCACGTCTTCCAGGAAGGCGACGAGGTCGCGATAGTAGTCGACCTGCATCTGTGCTTCCAGCAGGCGGCGTTCGGCCTGGAATAGGGTAAGCCGCATTTGCTGCAATTCCCTTGCTGCTATTTTCTCCGGTGTGGGCGGACTAAATCTGTCTGCAAGCGAACGCATGGCAACCTCCCCGATCAGCGGCTTCGAATTGAAGCACCTGCCATTGCAACCAATATAGTAAATAAAAGCGCGTTTCACGCTCTGTCGCGCGCCGTCCACACGGTCGATTGCCGGCGCACGGAGGCAGGAGTAAATTCATTGCCCGGCGTGCCCTACATGGCGAGCATTCCCGGCTCCGGCAGCTTTAGTTTCGCCAGGTAGCCGTGGATTTGGGCGACCACAGCGGCGCCTTCGCCAACGGCCGCCGCAACACGCTTGGTGGAGCCCGAGCGCACGTCGCCAATCGCATAAACACCGGGTACGCTGGTCTCCAGCGCGGAGGCGGGCGCCTCGCCTTCATGTGGTGTGTCCGAGCCCGTCAGCACGAATCCCTTTGCGTCGACGCGGACATTGCACGTACGCAGCCATGCCGTATTGGGATCGGCGCCGATAAACAGGAACAGATGCCGGATCGGTATTTCTGTAATGCGGTCGCTATCGCGCGTGCGGTAGCCGACGGTAGCCAGGCGCTCTTCTCCGGCCAGTGTCACGACTTCCGCGCCGGTATGCAGTTCGATATTGGGCTGGGCCGCGATGCGCTCGATCAGGTAGCGCGACATGCTGGCCTCCAGGCTCGCCCCACGGATAAGCATGTGCACGTGCTTTGCGTGCGCCGCCAGGAAGACCGCCGCCTGTCCGGCTGAGTTGCCGCCCCCGACCAGCATGACCTCGTCGCCGCCGCATAGCCGGGCTTCCACCGGAGACGCCCAATAGTAGACGCCGCGCCCCTCATAACGATCCAGCGCTGCGATGGCGGGATGGCGATAGGCCGCGCCGCTGGCTATGACCACGGTGCGGGTCGGGATCTTGCGGCCGTCGCACAACTCGATGCGTTGCGGGTGTTCGCCGCAATGCAGTGCAGCCACCTCCAGCGGGATCGCGACGTGAGCACCGAATTTCTGTGCTTGGACAAAGGCGCGGCCGGCCAGTGCTTGTCCTGAGATGCCGGTGGGAAAGCCGAGATAGTTTTCGATGCGCGAACTGGCGCCTGCCTGGCCACCGGGCGAGCACTCGTCGAACACCGCGACGGAGAGCCCTTCGGACGCGGCATAGACGGCCGTTGCCAGCCCGGCAGGGCCGGCACCCACCACGATCACATCATAGACATGGTTCGGATCGAACTCGGGCAACAGGCCCAGGCAAGTGGCAAGCTGGCCTGGGTCGGGCGCGCGCAGCACCGCGCCGCCGGGGCAGATGACCAGCGGAAAATCGCCTGGGGCGGCCGCGCTGAACTCGAGCAGCGCGCCGGCGTCGGGATCGGTGTCCGCATCGACCACGGTGTGGGGATAACCGTTGCGCCGCAGGAAGGCCTGCAGCAGCAGCAGGCGTGGCTCGCTGCCGCGGCCCAGCAGGGTCGGGCCTTTGCCGCGTTCGATCAGGCCGACACGCCGCAGGATCAGCGCGCGCATGATCCGCTCGCCCAGTTCGGCCTCCGCGACCAGCAGCGCGCGCAGCCGGTCGGGCGGGATCGCAATGGCCTCGACGTTCTCCAGCGCCATGCCGTCGACCAGGGAGGGCTTGCCGGATAGCTGTCCGACCTCGGCGAGGAAGTGCCCCGGGCCGTGTTCGCCCACCACCGTCGAACGATCCAGGGCGTCGCGCTGGGACACCCGTACATGGCCCCGCAGCAGCACCACCATGCCGTGGGCGGGGTCACCCGTGCGGAACAGGAATTCGTTGGGGAGCCATTGCTTCACCGTGCCGAAATGCTGGAGCCGGGCGATCTCGCCGGCAGTCAGCAGGGGAAACATCTGGTGCCGGCGCGACTCCATCGGGGAGAACGCTGCTGCGGTGGCCTCTGGCTCGACTGACAGGTCCGCCGGCGCTATGGCTTGCGGATCGCCGTGTTCGGAACTCCCGATGGCATTGTCTGCGCTCATGAGTACGGCCTCCCGGTGGCACCGCGCGGGAGGCGGTGCAATGGATTCGAGTGCGGCAGGAGCGTGCGCGGGAACGCCCGCGCACGGCCATGGAGAGTTTGCTCGCGATGCCGCAACGCGGCAATCCCTGATGGCAACCTTCGGCGGTGCGTGTGAGGCCGATTGCACAAAGCGACGCACGAGTGCCCTCGATCGCGACCCGCGCCTCGAAAAGCCTAGTACACACCGATGGCAGGTGCAGGCGGCTGTCAGAAGAATGGCGCCCAATGGCTCACTTTTTCTGGGTGGCTGCCAATAGTGCTGCTTGTGCCGCTTAGGTTTTTTCGAATATTCTTAAACGCAACCTGGTAAAAACCCTTGACTATCTACCTACAGGTAGATAAGATGTGTTCCATGGACGCCGCAGCAAGGGCAGGCAGAAAAGGCCCGCCAGCCGGCTTCCAATGCAGCAGATATGTAACGACGACGAAAGTCACTTTTTTTTTGCCCAGCTTGTCTACCTAGTGGTAGGTAAAACGAAAGGGAAGTGACGATCCAGCTAAATCCCGGTCCCCGCGGCCAAAGCAGACCCCCGGACCCATGCTTCGATTGGAGAACATCATGAACACCACTCTTTTTGCCAAGTCCCTGCTCACCGCCGCCACCCTCGCCGCAGCTTTTGCCGCTGGCCATGCCCAGGCTGCCACCGTTTCCGCCGACAAGTACAGCTATGAATACCGCACCCGCGACGTGTACAGCGATGGCGCCCGTACCGGCAAGGCCGATCCGTTCACCGATGGTGCCCGCAGCGGCAAGTTCGACGTATTCAGCGAAGGCGGCCTGACTGCCGGCCTGGACCGCGCCGGCGTGTCGTCCGAGCCCGCCCGCAGCATCGACCCGTACACCGACGGCGCGCGCGTCGGCAAGACCGACCCCTATACGGATGGTTTCCGTACGGTGGCCGGCCTGGACCGCGGCAGCGTGTCGTCTGAACCGGGCCGCAGCTTCGACCCGTACACCGATGGTGCTCGTACCGACAAGCGCGACCCGTACACCGACGGTGCGCGCAGCGGCAAGCGCGACGTGTTCACCGACGGCGCGAATGCCTGAGCAAACTACCGGTATGCCGTGAGGTCAGCATGACCGCGGCGTACCGCGATCCATGCATCATCGTCGTGCCGCCGTCATGGCGGCGCACGGATATCAGGAGCACATCATGAGCCGTTGGCAGAGTTTCCGGATGTTGGCAGGCTGGGCACTGGTTTGCGCCGCCAGTGGCTCCATGGCAACCGTGTTGGCGCAGACGCTCCCTGCCTGATAGCCTTCCCGGCCCGCATCACCACTTGTACTATCGCAGCGCCGACGCGCTGTGCGACATCGGCGCGCCCATTGAGGCGCGCCGATTTTTTTGCTTCCTGGCCGATTTCCGGGGAAGACCGCGCCGGTTCATCGGCGACCTAAGCGGCCGACGGGCTATGATCCGCTACATTACCGAGGCAGCCGCATTACATTGCTCCAAATGAGCCACAGCCCTCAACAGCATCGGGTACAAGACCTCCTCACTTCCTATTTCTGGAGTGGCGACGCCATCCGCAGCCGGCGCGTGAGTGACATCGTGCTCTCAGGCACGGTCGACGTGCCTGTCCCCCCTGCACGTTTGCTTGCAGATTGGGCAAGGGAGATATCGTCCCGCCTGGTCCTGGAGCCCGGGGATGTCGAGGCAATGCCTCTGGCACGAGCGCGAGCGCGCTGGCCGGACTACACGCGCTGCGTGCAGGCTGTGTCCGATTGGGCGTGCGCGCTTGGACTGCCTGGGGTGCTTGCCTCCAGTGACGTAGCCCTCATGGCCTGCCGCGGCGCAAGGTATCACCATGACGGTGCGCAATATGGCGGTGCGGCCTTTTGCAATCTCTTCCTGAGCGAGGACAGGGGGCAGGACTTGCATTTTCCCTCTTTGGGTCATCGCATCCCGCTGACCCGGGGCACGGCGGTGATATTCGATACTTGCCAGCCTCATGGCGTAATTCAACGCCGCAGCAGCGGTTTTGATGTAGCCGACTTCCCGCCCGACCAGGACTGCACCCAATTATTCCTGACCTGGGAGCTTCCCATCGAAGATGCCCACGTTGGGCGCGCACTTGAGGTTGCCTTCGACATCGCCCCTTCGACCTCGCTGCAACTGAATGAAGAGCAAGTCTGGCTGAACGGTGCAAGGGCCAGCGTGTGCCCGGATTCTGGCCAGTGGTGCCGGGCCGACTGATCGTCGGGTAATGCGCGCGCCATTCGCTTCCCGATTTCGGCAGGGACGAAGCCATCGGCGGCTCCGCCATCTTGCGAACACGTTCAGTGGCGCCCGCTCAGTGCGATGGTGTCCGGCTATTTGCGCACGCCCGGAAAGGCGTTCACGTATTCGATGGTGAAATCCCCAAAGGCGTCGACGATCTGGATCTTGTAGTCGGCATTGCCGCTGACGATTTGCCATTCGCCAGGCTTGTCGGGGAAGGCATCGATCTTTTTCACTTTCAGGTCGGCAAAGGCGTTTACCACCTGGACCTTGTAGTCGCCAAAGGCATTGACGAACTGGATCTTGCCGTGAATCCTGGACACGTCCACGGCCGTTGCCGCCACTGCATGGAGCGATGTGCAAAAAAACAATGCGAAGAGGGCGGTTTTCCGCATGAGGTGATCCTTCGGGGGACGGGCGGAATTCTAATGCCTGGAAAGGCGAATTGTTCGAAATACGAAGATTGGACGACTGGGACCTAGCCTGGCCGGAGCGACGCGGGCCTGCCGCCTTGCCATCCGGGATCCGTGGCGAAGTACTCCGCCAGGAAGTCCAGCATGGTGCGCAGGATCGCCGGCATTTGCCGGCGCGATGCGTACACGCCATGGATGCCCAATGCCTGCGGTTGCCAGGCCGGCAGCAACGCCACCAACTGGCCGCTGCGCAGCAGCGGCGCGGCGGAGTAGAGCGGTTGCATGGCGATGCCGGCGCCAGCCACCGCGGCGGCCAGCAGCACCGTGGATTCGTTGGCGCTGAGATTGCCCTGTACCGGTACCGCCAGGGTTTCGCCAGCGCGTTCCAGTTGCCACAGGCTCTTGCCGAAGTAGGAGTAGGTCAGGCAGTTGTGCATGGCGAGGTCCTGCGCGCTGCGCGGCATGCCGTGGGCGGCAAGATAGGCCGGCGCGGCGCAGATTACCGAGGCGCAACTGGCCAGCTGACGCGCGATCAGGTTGGGGTCGAGGTCGTTGGTGATGCGGATGGCCAGGTCGATGCGCGCTTCCACCAGGTTGACGGCCTGGCTGCCGATATGGAGGTCGACTGCCGTTTCCGGGTAGCGCTTCAGATAGGCGGTGACCGCCGCGGCCAGGACATCCTCGGCCAGCGATTGCGCGCAACTGATGCGCAGCATGCCGCGCGGCGTGCCTGCGCGTTCGGCCGCGGGGCGTGTCATCTGGGCGGCGATTTCCAGCATCTGGCGGCAGCGGGCCAGGGTTTGCTCGCCTGCGGGTGTCAGGCTTAGCTTGCGCGTGGTCCGGTGCAGCAGGCGCTGTTCGGCCCAGGTTTCCATTTGGGCCAGGTAGCGGGTGACCATGGCGCGGGACATGTCGAGGGATTCGGCGGCGGCGGTCATGCTGCCGCGTTCGGCGATGGTGATGAAGACTTCGGCGGCGGTCAGGCGGTCCATGGGGTTTTGTTTGCAGCGGGTGTGGCTTTAATTGCTTAACTTCAACTTCAAATGCCTAAAGTCAAAGGCAGTTTCACCTCCCCTGCGGGGAGGCGACCTACTTTCTTGTCTTGCCAAGAAAGTAGGCAAAGAAGGCGCGCCGGATGGGGCGACACCCCCTCGGGATCCGGCGAAAAGAGCGGCCGGGACCCAAACTCGCATC